>DUCU01000033.1 GCA_012959605.1 Dehalococcoidia bacterium
CGAAACCAAAGAGGAACGCGCGCATCTTAGTAAATGCCAATTACACACGGGTACGAGAAAGTAACCCCACAGGACCACCGACCCAATCCGTAAGTCCAACAAACATTCCCATAGGTAAGGTTAGTTACAGGTACTAATTTCAACTTACCAAACACTAAATTCACACAGCTGGTGACGAATTCTAACAATTTGCCTCATTACGGCTATGCATCACGGCCATCATCCAGAACTAATACGACAATGAAACAAATCACATTGACGAAATCGACCACCAACTGGTAGAATAACCCTGTCAACTTGAGGTAAATATCATGGCACAACGCACTATAATCGCACCTGAAACCACTGAAGAAAACAACGACGAACCAGCCGTTTCTACATGCCGTCACCACTGGGTAATCCAGCCTGCCGACGGCCCCGTTAGTAACGGATTATGCCAGGTTTGTAGGGAAACCCGCGAGTTCAAAAACTACGTCGAGTCGGCCACTTGGGGCGACAGCCGTATCACCAACAAGGCGTCATCCGCCTCGCCTACGGAGTCGACCTCCGACGACGCAGACGTAAGCGCCCCACAGGCTGCGAACGAGGAAGAAGCTGCATCCGAATAGGTTGAAGCCTAACCCCTCGACTACCGACAATTGGCACCATTAACTGGCAGACATTGATTGGCCGATCAGACTACATCTGAAAATGGGGGTGTTCTGATTGGCCAATTTTTTTGCTATGGCCCAACCCGTAACTCGTCTCAAAACACCTACCCATAACTCCAGTGGGTGACGACCACTCGAGAGCCGGAAATCAATCACAAAATGATCGCCGCAAAACCTTGTCTACGCCGGGCAAACAGGGTTTATAATATCCACTGCCAGGTAGATGGGTATTCTTGGTCCGGTAGACCCTATTTAGGTAAGCCCACCTTGGCATTATGTGGAATGTATGGCCGCATTTTGTGGGGAGGAAGACGGGTTTAGTGTTTACGCACCTTCACGTTCACACCGAGTACAGCATGTTGGACGGCATCAGCCGAATACCCAACCTGGTGGCTCGCACTAAAGAGCTAGGGATGGAATCCCTGGCCATAACTGACCACGGCACCTTCTACGGCGTGGTCGACTTCTACTCGGCATGCAAAGAAGTTGGCATCAAGCCAATCATCGGCTGCGAGGTCTACGTAGCCCGCAACAGCCGCTTCGATAAAGACCCCTCAGAGCGCAGCCCCAACCACCTAGTGTTGCTTGCCCGGGATAACACCGGCTATCGCAACCTGATGCAGTTGGTAACCAAGGCCCACGTGGACGGATTCCACTACCGACCCCGCATCGACAAAGGCCTTCTAGAAGAATTTGGCCAGGGTCTGGCAGTTCTTTCTGCGTGTCCCTCGGCAGAGGTGCCTCGCCTGCTTGCCGATGGCAACGACGCCGAGGCAGCCAAGGCCGCCGGGTGGTACAAAGAGCGGTTCGGCGACGGCTACTTCCTAGAGATTCAACGACACGAGCACGTCCCCAACTTGCCCAAGATCAACGAAGGCTTAATCGCCATGGGCAAAAAGCTGGACTTGCCTCTAATCGTCACCAATGACGCGCATTATGTAAATAAGGTAGAGTCACCACTACAAGATATTTATATCTGTATCCAGACTAGCACTAACATCAACGACGAAAAACGCCTCCGAATGGAAGATGATTCTTACTACATCAAGAGCCCGGCGGAAATGGCCCAGCTGTTCCCTGACTTTATGCCGGCGCTGGAGAACACCCAACTGGTCTCTGACATGTGCAACGTAGAGTTGGACTTTGGCCAGACTCACCTTCCCAAATACCCAACTCCGGACAACATGGACGCTGACGAATACCTGGCTCAGTTGTGCCAAGAGGGTTTCAAACGTCGTTACCCCCATCCAACAGCCGCAGACATAGACAGGCTCAAGTACGAGTTGGACGTAATCCGACACACCCAGTTCGCCAACTATTTCCTCGTCGTCTGGGACATCATCGACTTTGTGCGTAAGAGCAATATCATCTACGGCGTCCGTGGTTCTGCGGCCGCCAGTGTGGCCCTTTACACCTTGGGCATCACAGACGTAGACCCGATGGAGTATCGGCTGGTCTTTGAGAGATTCCTAAATCTGGAACGCAAAGAGATGCCCGATATTGACTTGGACTTCCAAGATGATCGCCGAGATGAAGTCCTCCATTATGTGATCGACCGCTACGGCAATGACCGCGTGGCCCAGATCATCACCTTTGGAACATTGGGCGCCAAAGCGGCGCTGCGTGACGTGGGCCGGGCGCTTGGCATGGGCTACGGAGACGTGGACCGCATTGCCAAGATGGTGCCGCTAAAGGCAAGGACTCTGGACGATGCCCTGCGGGTTAGCCCAGAGCTCAAAGCAGCCTACGAACAGGAACCTGCTGTAACTAAATTGGTGCAAAATGCCCAGGGTTTGGAGGGCATAGTCCACCACGTTAGCACTCACGCCGCCGGCGTTCTGATCGCGGATGAGCCACTCACCGAGACTGTGCCGCTACAGAGGCCGGCTAAAGGCGACGAAAACAGCCCAGTATTGATGACCCAATACTCCATGGAGCCGGTGGCCCACCTGGGTCTCCTGAAAATGGACTTCCTTGGGCTAACCAACCTGACTATCCTTGATCGCGTTGTGAAACTAGTCAAAGAAAGCCAGGGTATGGAGATGGACTTACAGACCATCCCCTTGGATGACGTTACAACCTATGAATTGCTGTCGTCTGGTGACACCAACGACCTGTTCCAGCTTGAAAGCGCCGGTATGCAGCGTTACATCAAAGCCCTGAAGCCCTCCAACTTGGGTGACATCGCAGCGATGATTGCGCTCTACCGCCCCGGCCCCATGGAAAACATCGAGACGTTCATCGATGCCAAACATGGCCGCAAACCCATTTCGTTCCCTCATCCCAGCTTTAAGGAGCTGTTGGACGAGACCTACGGTGTCATTGTCTATCAGGATCAGGTTTTGTTAATCCTGCAGCAGTTTGCCGGTTACTCGTTGGGAGCAGCCGATATCGTTCGCAAAGCCATGGGCAAGAAGATTGCATCATTGATGGCTGAAGAACGCGTGAACTTCGTCCGTGGCGCCCATGACAAGGGCTACGAGGAAAGCGTTTCCGGTGAGATATTTGACCTGATTGAGCCGTTTGCGGGTTATGCCTTCAACAAGGCCCACAGTGTCAGTTACGCGATGATTTCGTACTGGACGGCGTATTTCAAGAACCATTATCCAGTTGAATACATGGCTGCGGTACTCAACTCCCGATTGGACAACCCAGAGAAGACACTGGGTTCCATGAATGAGTGTTTCCGCCTGAAGATTCCGATTCTGTTGCCAAACATCAACCGGTCGGAGGAGTACTTCTGTATCGACCATGAGACCTATGACCAGCGCTCTGACGGGTCGGATGGAATGACGCTGGGCGGCCCTGGTCTGCGTATTGGGCTGGCCGCCATCAAGACAGTGGGAGAGGGCGCGGTACGACCTTTGGTGGCCGACCGGAAAGAGAATGGCCCCTACAAGTCCATCGATGATTTCAGCCGTAGGGCGGGTGCTATCGGACTTAACCGCCGCACGCTCGAAAGCCTGGCCAAGGCCGGAGCTTTCGACAGCCTTGCGTCACGGGGCGCGGTGGTAAATGCCCTGGATCAAATAGCAGCCACCGCACAGAGAGAGGCGCGCACCCGAGAGTCGGGTCAAACCAGCATGTTTGAAGGAAACGAAGCCGTTTCTGAGACCGCCGGGATGAGCGGAATAACCCTCGCTGCGCCCGACGTTTCCGACCTGGGAATGACCCTGTCCCACAACCCCCTGATCGCCCTGGCCGCATTGAACATCGAGGGAGTGTACAACTCCTTGGACCAGATCACTGAAGAACTGTCTGGCCAGTCCATAAGCGTGTTGGGATTCATCTCAACGGTGATTGAACGAAGCACCAAGGAAGGCAAACGCTTCTTCATCGTGAATTTGGAAATTATGGGCGGAATTCTAGAGATCATGGTCTGGCCAGACACACTGATTCGCACCGCAGACGTCTGGCAGGACGGTCGATTAGTCCTGGTAACCGGCCGCTTGCGGTTTCGTGCCGACCAGATGTCAATTGCCTGTGATACCGCAATTGAGTTTGACCCAGACAATCCAACATTGCCGCCACCACCGCCAGCCAATCAGTGGAACGGATCCAACAATAACAACGGAAACGGATACACAAAAAAGAACAATGGCGACGTGAATGGCAACGGAAATGCCAAAAAAACAGCAGATACCAACATCAGAGAAAAGAAGGCGCAAATGACCACAAGCTACGACATTCCAGCGGAACCACAAAAGGTGGTCCGCTTGGCGGTTACCGAGTCGGATGATCCCAGCCAAGACGCCCATCTACTGAGAGAAGTCATCGGCGTTCTGTTGGAATACCCAGGCCGAGACCGTGTGAACTTGGACATCCGCACCGGAGAAAGACTGGTCCGAATGGACCTTCCGGTAGTGAGCACTGGTTATTGCGAAGCGCTACACGGCCGCCTGGAAGAACTCCTGGGCCTAGACACGGTTGCAGTCCACCAGGAATTGGGGTTGGAGGCTCCTGAAGAAAAACCAGTGACCACAATGCCTCTTGAGTCAGCTCCCGCGCCCGCTTTAGGCCAGACACAAAATAGTCAGCCACAACCAGCGCCAGAACCCGAGATGGTTGCCGACTCCACGCCTGACGCGGTGGAAGAACCTCAGATTCCGGTTTCAGTAGCCACCGATGTTATCGCTGCCGTAGGCCCTGACCCTGTGGGAGACGAGCCTCCTTTCTAGATTTTTGTTGAAATTACGGTCTGAACCACGCCTAAAAGTGCCTGCAGGCCACGTTATTAGTCCAAAACTGGAGGGTTGAGTTCTGCAATTTGCGATTTTCCGACATAATCTGGGCATCGTTACGAATGCCGGACTCACTCGTCGTTAATTAACGTTTAGACGCGTAAAACCATTGCCAATCAAAACTTGACCCTCCCAAAACCCGCTGGTACACTCCTGCGAATGCCTGGCGAACCCTGCGGTCAGATGTCATAACAAGGCCAAAGTGCCGTTTTCACAACGTCAACCAAGCCGGTAGAGAGAATGTTTAAGTATTATCACAGTTCCGCCCAAGAACTGTCCGTAACAAGGGAAGCGGTAACCCGTTCCCGAAATACCGCCCCTCTTATCCCCACTCAGATTCACTCCCGCAAAAAGCACGCAGTTCCCTGCGGTCCGTAGCGCCTGCCCCCAACCGCATAGCCCCAGTCTCTTAGACCCGACGGTATCGTGGCGTCCCCA
>DUCU01000034.1 GCA_012959605.1 Dehalococcoidia bacterium
GATGATTAACCCGGGTATCAGGAGCGCTATGTTAGTCAGCGTGTCTTGGTTGACCAGCCCGGTGGCCCAGTAAAGGGCAAAGGCAACGATATCTGACGCGAGGAAAAACAAGGCCAAGGCTGACCTGACTGTGTCTGGCTTCCACTTTTGGGAGATAGCGTAGATGGCGCCCAAAGGCCCGCCGATGGCGATGGTGGTCACTGCCAGAGAGGTCAGGAACCCAAAGAGCGGGCCAGCAATCTTATTTTCGGCAAAAGGAAGTTGCACATTCTTCAGACTGAACAAGCCCAAGAAGATAATCACAAAGGCAATGGTTATCCGCAGCACGCTGGGGCTGGCTGCGTTCAATGCCAGGACTCCGACGGGGGTGGCTGCTACTCCGCCAAGCACCAATCCCATGCTGGCCTGCAGCTCCAACTGACGCCAGGTGCGCAACAATACCATGACCAGCATCAGACCGATTAGGCAGTTGATGACCACCACCGCCTGTTGCGGCTCCAGGTAGATCAGCAATACCGGAGCGGATACCAAGCCAAACCCAAAGCCAACCGTGCCCAAGACGGTGGAGGCGGCGATGACGATTAGGATACAGAAGAAAAGTTCGTAGCCGGTCAGCAAATCGGGGCTTAATCCCCCGAGGTCCGGTTGAATAAACCCTGCCTGGCCGCAACATGCAGAGCCAGACCTACATCGATCACCGGAGGGCCGGTGCGTCTGACTTCAAGTTCCAGCACCTGGGATTTCTTGACCGAAAAGGCACGTTCGCCATCCAATGCCACCATGCAGTCCCGATTCTCAATGATTAGCCGTTCGCCGTCGGCCATTCGCTGCCACGATGAGATGGACACACGCGGCACAACGCCGGGAGCGATCGGAGCCATCACGGTACAGCTTTCGAAGGACGCATCGTCGGTGTTGGAGATGCCGAACTGCAAGCCACCTTCGTCGACCATAGATACCGCCTCAAGTCGCGCGCCGATGGAAGATAGTCCGATGGAAGCTGGTTCAGCCCGGGTGAGAAATACTTCGAACAAAGTCTCAATATCCCATATAGCTTTGGAAGCAACGAAGCGCTCTTTTGAAAGGGCCACGTCGATCAGGGCAATGTCCCGCAGTTCACCGTCCACGTAGACGTGCATGATCTTGCTGGAAACAGCAACGTCGGCCAGATCCACCCAACCCTCTGCCACCATCCCAGCCGCCAGACCGGCCAAAGTGCCCTCCACCATGGACGGGAACACGTTGTTGGTGCCGGTGGAGATAGCCACCATGGGGATGTTCTTACTGCCCACCACTGCGGCCCGGTTGGTGCCGTCGCCACCCAGGGTCACAAGGCAACCAACGCCTTGCTCGGCCATCAACCCCGCCGCTTTAACGGTGTCGCCCTCCGAATAGAACGCCGGCATATCCAGCAATTCTAAATCTAGAGACAGGTTAGGGTCATCAGCTGCACGGGTCACTAAGTTGGAACTATCCGGCATGCCCAAAATACGAGTAGCGCCAACAGATTGCAGGCCCAACATTACTCTTCTGATCGTGTTGACCTTCTCCCAGTCAGGCACCACCCGTCCTTGGGCAACCAACCGACGGATGTCCTTGCTGGCAGCCGGGTTTGCGATTATTCCTACCACGCCCAAATCGATTCCTCCTGTATCTAAAGACGAGTAGTGCATTAGCGTCCTCGCCGTTATAATTGCGCCATTATTTCAAATCGCCGCTTGGTGACTGGCCCGGAGACATGTTCTCTCCGGTCGTCAGGCAGGCCAGATTATAGCACTGGGAGGACTGGAATGAGCTCTGAATTAGCTTTCATGTCGGCTGTGGAACTGGCCCAAAGTATCCGTGACAAAAAGGTCTCATCGTTGGAGGCCACCGAGAATTTCTTCCAGCGCATTGACGAGCTGGACTTCCAGTTGCACTCGTACCTAACCCTCTGCCGAGACCAAGCCTTGGCCGACGCCCGCGCTGCTGATGCCGCAGTACGGCAAGGGGCAGAATTGGGGCCGCTACACGGTGTGCCGATCTCCATCAAGGACTTGGAAACGACCAAGGGCGTGGTTACCACCATGGGGTCGGCCATCTTCAAGGACCGCGTGCCAGACATGGATTCCATCGTCGTGGAACGGGTGAAGGCTGCGGGGGCAATCATCCTGGGCAAGACCAACACCCCGGAGTTTGGCCAGTCAGGCACCACCGAGAACAAACTTGGCGAGCCCTGCCGCAACCCCTGGAACACTGAACGCACACCAGGCGGTTCCAGCGGAGGAGCGGCAGCAGCGTTGGCCGCTGGACTGTGCACACTGTCGATGGGCACCGACGGCGGCGGCTCGGTGCGCATACCAGCCAGTTTCACCGGGTTGTTCGGCATCAAACCCACTCAGGGCCGGGTGCCACGATTTGGCGGCTACGGCAGGCCCTCAGCCAATCACTTCTCCCAGTCTGGGCCAATCACCCGGACAGTAGCCGACTCGGCCCTGTTGTTACAGGTGATCGCCGGGCCAGATACCCGTGATATCACTTCGATCCGAGAGCCGGCTCCCGACTTCAGCGCTAACCTGGGAGCTGGAGTAAACGGCATGCGTTTAGCCTGGAGCAGCGACTTAGGTTACGCGGCGGTTGACGCAGAGGTGGTGAATATCACCAAGCAGGCCGCGATGAAGTTCATCGGATTGGGCGCCAACATGGATGACGCCAAGCTAAAGCTCGAAGACCCTTTTGAGACTTTCTGGAACGTCTTCTCCACGGCGGCCTACACGTCTTACGGCCACCTGTTGGAGGAACACAGAGACGACTTGTCCGACATTGGTCTGATGTCCATCGAACACGGACAACAGACCACCGGGGCCGACATGTCGCGCGCCATCTATGAGGTTGACCGATTGGGTCGACGCATGGAGGAGTTCTTCGACAACTTCGACCTGCTGCTGACACCAACCATGGCTGTGCCTGCCTTCCCCATCGACCAGCGGCCCGGCGTGATTGGCGGCAAGACCGTGGACCCGTTCTGGGGCTTCCTACCCTTCACCTACCCAATAAACATCAGCGGCCAAACCGCCGCCAGCATCCCCTGCGGCTACTCGTCAGACGGCATGCCCATAGGCCTACACATAATCGGCCCCAAGGGGTCAGAAGCCAAAGTCCTACAAGCCTGCGCGGCGTTTGAAGCAGCCAACCCATGGGCGGGGGATAGGCCGGGAGTTAGTTAGGAAGTCTTAACATGGATGTTGGAATAGCCTGGTTCGGGAACCATTCCATGTTTTCTTGTAACAAATCAACCCAAGTCTGGAGAGGAATTTACCAGGCAATCGGGAAGGATCCATTGCTATGAGCTTCGCTAATTATTGCTGCGATAGGCGCGTCTTTCGCCATCGGCCTCTATCTGGATGACGCTAGTGCCAGATTTTTCATTATATGGACACTCAGCGGGGCTTTAGTCGGGTTTATCGTATCTCTCCAATTGGGCCGAATGGTTTCCTACAGCTTTATGCACCCGTATTTGAAGAACGAAGCAATGCCCACCTGGCCATTCAATCTAAAAACCCTACAAAGTTTTGCGTTCAAACTTCCACTCGGTCTGTTGGGGGCAGCTTGCGGGATCTATCGGCAGCGTAGAATTTTTAAAATGAAGGTAGGAAAATCGCCGCCAAGTTTCACTCGCTTATGAGTTCAGAATAGTTTTCTCGACGTTTCGGGGCTGATTTCCACTACCCCGCTGCCGCTATCTTCTGTTTCAACAACGGTATGACATCCTCGGCTACGCGTTGGCATTCTTCTACGTGGGGGAAGCCGGAGAGTATGAACTGGTCTACTCCTAGTTTGGAGTAGGTCAGGAGTATGTCGGTTACCTGTTCAGGGGTTCCGACGATGGCGGTGCCGCAATTGACCCGCACCTCAGAAAGACCGTTCCAAAGATTGGGGGCCACTATGTGGTTGGGGGCTTCTTGGACTTGCGCGGCGGCTCCGACCATGGCAGTTCCCGTGACGGCTGCTTTGCGCTGGGCTTTCACCGCTGGGTCAGCGTGGTCGATCAATTCGTTTGCGGCGTTCCAGGCGTCTTCTTCTTTGTCCCGAACTACTAGATGGGTGCGTATGCCTAAACTCGGAGTGCGGCCCGACTTCTTGAACTCCTCTCGGACAGCGTCGAAGCGGGCGCGGGAGTCTTCCAGCGGCTCTATCCAGTTTAGGTGGACGTCGGCTTGCCGTCCGGAGAGGGCATTGGCCCTGGGCGACGCACCTCCCAGGTAAAACTGGGGCGGTGTTCCCTCCGGAAGTGGGGAGCAGTAGGCGTCCCGCAGGTTGTAAAAGTCTCCCTGGAGCTCCACTGGGCCGGGTTGGGTCCACAGCTTGCGGCAGGCGGAGATAAACTCCTCAGCCCGCTCGTAGCGAGTGCTCTGGTCCGTGTACTCACCAACCCGTTCAAAGTCGTTTCCAATACCACCGGGCACTATGTTGATATCAATCCGCCCCTTGGATATCTGGTGTAGGGCGGCGGCCATCTGCGCGAACAGCCCCAGGGCGATAAAACCGGGTCTGACAGCTATGAGAAATCGTATGCGTTCGGTCACTGCCGCCAAGGCCGTGGCCGTAGTCCAGGTTTCTGCCAAAGGTGCGTCCTCAGCAAATAGACCATTGGCAAACCTGGTGGGGATGAGCAGGGAGTAATAGCCCAAGTCCTCGGCCGTCTGCACAACCTGCTTGAGGTAATCAAATGTCGGGGGTCGTTCTGCCCTGGCAGTACCGGCCCGTGCACCGTCGCCATCGATGGGTATGAACCAGCTAAATAGAGTCTCGCCATTGCCGTTGGTCACGATGCGCCTCCGCCTTGGAGTGGGGTCAGATACATCCTAGGGACGGTGGGTGGGACGGTCAAGAGCCAGATGGCCGCAGCATGTGGGTTGGTTGGTTGCATTGGAGTTCTCCCATCCTAATCTTCCACATGCGAGGGAGAAGTAACTGTTTTATTGTCCCTAAATCGGGAAGTGATTATTCGTCAGTGGTCGGAGCGGGAGGTATATGTGGATGGGAGGGGTTTTCGCGTTCTTCTTTTTCGTACCACATGACCATAACTATTCCAGCCACTATGATGCTCATCATGTCGCCGGGCACCCAGAGCACCAGACCGCCGATCTGTTGGTCCGTCAAGACGGTCATATCGAAGGGCTGGTAGGCGTTTTCGTATCCCGAATATATGATGGTCTTGGAGAAGGTAATTACCGCCCCCAACAGGGTGTTGGGCAAAACAATCAGACCCAAGTAAAGGACTCTGATTCCGTAGTGCACGCGGGAGCGGTGGGGCTTGGGGTCGATGACCGCCCAGTAGAAGATGAACCCGGACGACATCATGGTCACGTGCATGAGGGCGTGGATAAATTCGTTGCGCAATGCCAGGTTGAATCCACCGGGTATCTGCCAGAGATACAGCACACCCATGAAGATGGACACACTGATGACCGGATTGGTCAATTTGTCATAAACGGCCCGCGCGAACGGGTGCCGCACCGTGGGGCGAACGATGCCCTTGAGCGCCCATGGCGGCAGCCCCCGCAGGATCGGCGTAAGTGGTGCGCCGAGCAGGATCAGCAGCGGGGCCATCATCCGCAGCAGGAAGTGTTGCAGCTGGTGGAATGACAGCATGTGCTCTGACAAGTTGTCCAACGGCGACTGTAGGGCAATGAAGATCAGGAATAGCCCGGTGAAGAATGAAGCCTTCTGCCAGCGGCTGATGGGGTGGGTAGGACGGTTCCAATTGCTGAGACCGTTCAGGTACACGTAGGCGACCATCAGAATCAGCAGGGTGGACAGCGGGTTCCAGTTCCAGGCCATGAAGGGGTTCTGACCGGCTTCGATGCCGACATGGGCGTGCGCCGATGGCACAACCCAAAGCAGCTGTAGCGCCGCCAAAACAGGCAGAATGAGTAGTATTTTTCGAGCTAATTTCATACGCTAAAGATCAAGACTGCGGCTCGCCATCTGGTTCCCGTGCAATGGGATCAATCGGACCAGCCGCAAGCAAGGCGGCCGCGCGGCGGCGGTTGTCCCGTTTTACGCTCCAGAAGAGGTAGGCGACTCCCAGCATCATTGCAGCAAAGATGGCAAAAAACACAAGGCTGCCGTTGGTGTAGCGATTGAGCGACGGCACCAAGATGTGTAGGGCTTCTGCCCCTCCTCGCCCCAGGGAACTGGACACATCAACGCTGATTATCCAGTCGCCGGTCGAGCCTAGGTTCATCCGAGTGTCGTACCGCCTGGGAGAATTTGGCGAGTTATGGGCGGTCCACACGCTCTCAAAATCCTCGCCATTATTGTTGGCTAGGAGAATCACTCGGGCATCGGACACCGTTTCTCCCGTGCTGGCATCGGTGATGAACATCGCCATTTGAATGAAGCCTGCGGCGGGATTGGAATTGATTATCACCACCCTGACGGCGTGGGGCCCAGCGATGACATCTACGCCCCGGTTTTCACCCAATCGTTCATCGTCTTGAGCAAAAGCGGCAGATATTGGGGCTAATAAAAGCAACGCCGCGAACAGCGCGCCAACAAATACTATTTTATGTTTGATGCTGATTATTCCCATTTATATCAAGTAAGACCCATCCCTAGACGTCCGCCAGGTATACGGACGCCAGGGCGAATCAGGATTCGTCATGCCTGTGATTGTCTGCCCGTTGACCAGACCGATAGATTGTCGGATGCTCTATGTGATGGTCCTCAAAGCACCCGTCCATTGAGTCTTCCAGCTGGATGGTCACGTGGGCGATACCAAACTCACTAGATGCAATGTCCCGCAGTCGTTGCAACACCAGGTTTGGGTTTTCCATGACTGCAACATCGGCGGTGACGTGGGCGCTTAAAGCGTCGTAGCCGGTGGTGATTGACCAGGCGTGGATGTCATGGACGCCTGTGACGCCTTCCAATTCTTCCAATCTTTGGCAGAGCAGGTGCAGGTCCAAGTGCGCCGGTGTCCCCTCCATGAGAACATGGACGACCTTCCAGAGCAACCGTAGAGAGCTGGCCAATATCAATACGCCGATGACGATGCCAAATATCGGGTCGGCGATGTTCCAGCCAAAGGCCATCACCAGAATACCCGCCGTCACCACCGCAACCGAGCCCAGGAGGTCGGCTATAACATGTAGGAACGCGCCCTCCACGTTGAGGCTCTCCTCGGCGGACCAGTGCAGAACCCAGGCAGCCGCCAGGTTAATGACTAGTCCCACGGCGCCAACGACCAGCATCAAACCGCCATCTATATCCTTGGCATCGTCGAACCGCCGAGAAGCTTCTAAGAAGATCAGAGCGACAATCAACCACAGACTCAGGGCGTTCAGCATGGCCGCCAGGATCTCAGTGCGGTGAAAACCGAAGGTCTGCTCGATGGATGCGGGGCGTCCGGAGACCCAGATGGCAAGCAGGGCCAGACCGATGGCCGCGCTGTCGGTCAGCATGTGGCCGGCGTCAGCCAGCAGAGCCAAGCTGCCAGAGATTAACCCGCCGGCCACCTCCACCAGCATATAGATCGTGATCAACGCCAACGAGATGCTGAGGCTGCGCTTACTGGCAGTACGGTGGCTGTGGTCATGCCCTAGTGCTTGGCTGGTGTGGTCTTGGTTAGCGTTCATGGGTTAAATGTCCCGCTCACGCGGCAACTACCGATTCAACTGAATCAGACGATGGTGCCATTTTGTCGCTGAAGAAAATGGCCCGGCCCCAACGGCTTACAGTTGGAAAGTCTTTTTCCAGATGCCAGGAGACATGTTTGCGTGGGTCATCATATCCCGCATGCGGACGTTGTCGGGATGAATATCCCGCTGTTCCAACCACGCTTCGGTCTCCGAAACGTTCTCATTCTCAAACTCGTAAACCACCCCGTATTTGGGCCCGCCACGTACGCACTTCCATCGGCGTCCGCGAATCACTCCGGGGCATTTTTCGTAGTTCGGAACGTACAATCCACTGTACCATTTATTCCATTCATCTTCGTCAGCGGCAGGAACGTCCATTCGGCCAATCTGGAGCACCGGAGCCATGCCGCTATTGGCAATCTCATCGGTCAGTGATTCCGGGTAAATCATCTCCATGACCATGTTGAAATAGTTGGAACCGATGACACTGGGCGCCATACGCTGTCCCCACTCCGTGAAAGGCCTCAGGGCTTTCATAGCGTCAGTGTTGACCACATTGGAGCTCTCCAATTCATACACAGCCATGTGCTTGGGTCCGCTTTTGGTGGCCTCATACCGGGCGCCATCTAAAATGCCCGGAACCGCCAACAGATCCTTGAGGTGTTCTTCGTTGTACCAACGATTGAACTCTTCTTCTTGATCAGCGGGGATATCAGCGCTGACCATCATCAATGCAGTACCTTTTTTCTTTGCCATAGTTAGTCGCGGTCCTCCGTACGGTTGGCTCTTCCACTGGTTTTAAGCAGTGGAAGAGCCAATGTTCAGCCTAGAGTTGGAAGGTCTTCCTCCAGATTCCTGGCGAGCCGTCAGCGTGGGCCATGATGTCACGCATGCGGACGTTGTCGGGGTGAATCTCCCGCTGTTTCAGCCACTCGGCGGTCTCCGATACGTTCTCGTCTTCAAACTCGTAGACCGTGGCAAACTCCGGTGTTCCTTTAACGGCCTTCCATCGGCGGCCGCGAATCACACCGGGGCACTTTTCGTAGTTGGGCACGTAGACGCCGCTGTACCATTTGTTCCATTCATCCTGGTCGGCAGGTGCAACGTCCATTCGCCCAATTTGAAGGGCCGGGGCCATGTCGCTGTTGGCAATCTCGTCACTAAGAGAGGTGGGGTGGATCATGTCCAATACTATGTTGAAGAAATTGGTGCCAATTAGACTGGGCGAGACCCGCTGTCCCCATTCGGTGCGGGGGCGGTTCTTGAAGGCATCTGTTTCGATCACGGCAATGCTCTCGAGTTCATAAACGGCCAGGTGCTTGGGTCCGCTCTTGGTGGCCTCGTACCTGGCGGCGTTCAAGATACCAGGAATACTCGTCAGTTCTTGGAGGTGTTCTTCCTGGTACCACTTATTGAATTCTTCTTCCATGTCAGCGGGTATATCGGCTGCCACCATCATCAATGCAGTGCCTTTCTTCTTAGCCATTGTTGCCTCCGGTATTTAGGTTCAATTTTGTCGAGTAATACGTCAGTCTCAAGCGACGTATTTCAACGTAGGTCAGTCGGTGCCATGATAACTGTGGACGCCTGGTTTGGCTACGTGATGAGAGCAACCTTTTTAAATCGAGACCAAGTGCGCCACCAGTTCTAACGGTGCAGATAAGAAAGGAGAGTGCCCCGTGCCCATGGTGATTATCCGGTCACAAGGGCCATTTGCTTGCAGCTCTCTTTGGTAGTCCAGGGGGAGAGCGCCGTCAATCTCGCACTCGATGTAGACCTTGGACACCCGCCCAAAATTCTGAGCCGTGGTCTGCACCTGGTCTATCAATGGCCCGGTCGGCTGGGGTACCAACATAGGCTTGGCCCACTCAATGTCACCGTCCGAGCAGTCGTTGTAGAACCGGTTTTTGAGGGACTCCTCATGGAAAACAACTGTGGCCAGGTCTTCAGAAACAGTCCACGAGTCACGTTGTAGTCCAGCCCGTATCGATTCCGAGTCCCTTGCCTCCACTGGCATCATTGCCGTTCCGTCCCGAAACAGCAGGGCCGTCAGGTAGACCAGTGAACGAATCTTGTCGGGGCGGAGTTCTGCAGCTTGTGTGATAGTGAGTCCCCCTAGGCTATGGCCGACCAGCACAACCGGCTCGTCCAATTGGTCCAGCACCTTGCAGACGTGGTCGGCGTACGATCTAAGAGTCACCTGGGAGGGCGGCACATCAAACGCACCGTAGGTGTTACCCGGCAGGTCAACGGCAATCACATCATGACCCTGGGACTCCAGCAATGGGACGACTTTATCCCAACACCATGACCCATGGGACGCCCCATGAACTAGGACAAACGTTGTCATTTTGCACCTCCGCCGATGGCTGTGGTTCTTGGGCTACCAGCCGGAGCATGATAGCAGTTTTGGTCGCAGTTCTTGTAAAAGCGTGGTAGCCTCGGGTGGGAATTTTTTAATACAACCAGAGCCCTTGGAGCTTAAATTGACAACTTGGACCGCTGACCAACTATCTTCGATACACAACATGCTCAACCCCCGTTCAATCGCGGTGGTGGGCGCATCACCTCGGATGGCCTACGGTGGCCGCATGCTGGCCGCCGCACTGAAAGCGTCAGCGCGGGTAAACGTTTATCCGGTGAACCCCCGCTATGAAGAGGTCCAAGGAGTCCAATGCTATCCCAGCGTGACCGCCCTACCGGAGACGCCAGACGTGGTCTGCGTGGTGGTCTCGTCCGAGCAGGTGCTGGATGTGCTGAACGAGAGCCATCAAAAGGGCACCAAGGCCGCAGTTGTGATCTCCGCTGGTTTCTCCGAACGGGGAACCCAGGAAGGACGCGATCTACAGGCGCAGGTCACCGCCTTTGCAAGGGAGTCAGGTCTCCGCATCAGTGGACCCAACTGCTTAGGATTGGCCAATGTGAAGGACGATATCTGGGTGAGCGCGTCTTCCAGGGGAGCCGAGGGTCTTGGCGGGTCGGTGGGATTGGTCTGTCAAAGCGGTGCGTCGGCGTTCGGTCCGTTCTTGAACCGGGCCATCGACAGCGGCATAGGCCTCAGCTACATCATCTCCACCGGCAACGAAGCCGATCTGGATTTCTCAGATTTCGTGCGGTATCTGCTGGATGATGACGACACCAAGGTCATCGCTGGGTTCGTAGAAGGATTCAAAGACGCCAAGAAGTTCATCAAGGTTGCCAAGCTGGCGGCGGAACGCGGCAAACCAATCATACTCATCAAGATTGGACGCTCAGAATTGGGCGCCAAAGCCGCCCAGTCACACACTGCGGCGCTAACAGGCCTGGACGCCCTCTATGACGCGGCCCTGACCCAGTACGGCGTGATTCGGGTCTCTGACTACGACGAGTTGTTGGAAGTTGCCAATCTCTTATCCAACTCCCCTGCGCCAGCCGCCAAGGGTTTGGCAGTGGTCTCACACTCCGGCGGAATAAGCTCGCTCACAGCCGATATGTGCGGCCAAATCGGCCTGGACCTGCCGGTGTTGAACGACGCTGCCCGAGATGGCATCAACAGCGTGCTCAAGGGATTTGGTTGGGCGTCCAACCCTTCTGACGTGACCGGATTCGCCAACAGCGATTCGTTCCCCGAGATCATGCAGTTCATGGCCAACGACCCGGCCATGGGCACGCTGGTGGTCGCGAGCTCTGGAGGTGATAGCCAGGCAACTCAGGTAATCGCCCAACGCGACCTGGCCAAAGAGATGCCGTTGGCGTTTCTCTGGACGGGTAGCCGCCAAGAGACGGCTGGTCTGGATATGCTGAAAAAGGCCAGCATTCCCGTCTTTTACACGCCGAATCGATTAGCTTCCGGAATCCGAAGCCTAATCGATTACCACGACTGGTTGGGGCACCGTGGCACATCGGGGTTCCCTGAAACAACTGCTATCAACGCAGAACAGCAAGCAGCAGCCACCAAACTGGCCGCCACCAGTGGAATCGCCCTCTCTGAGCACCACAGCAAGGGCTTGATTGGAAAGTGGGGCGTGCCAATCACTCGAGAATCACTGGTGCAAAACGCCGATGATGCGGTAGCTGCAGCAGGCGAGATTGGTTACCCGGTGGCGATGAAAGCAGACGTGATAAACCTACCCCACAAGACGGACGCTGGCCTAGTGATGCTGGGTCTGAAAGACGGAGCTGCGGTTCGGGAAGCGTTTGACATGCTTAAGTCCAACGCCGCCCAAGCCGGTGCGGTGGGCCAAGGTCTCAACGGGATATCCGTCCAGGAAATGATCGTGGACGGCGTGGAAGTGATTGTGGGGGTCAGCTACGACTCCCAGTTGGGCCCTACGATTCTCTTTGGCTCCGGCGGGGTGATGGTTGAGGTCTACAACGACGTGGCCCTACGCCTCTGTCCGATCGACAAAAGCGATGCTCTGGCGATGATTTCCGACGTAAAAGGTGCCCGCCTACTGGAAGGGTTCCGGGGTCGCCTGGCCGCCGATATTGACGCCCTGGCTGATACGTTGGTGCGAGTCTCCCAGATGGCAGCCCAACTGGAAGGCAGCCTGGCAGAACTGGACATCAACCCACTGATGGTCCTACCCAAGGGCCAGGGAGTTAAGGCCGCCGACGCCGTTGCGGTGTTCCAGGTCTAGCCAGTCCGTTTGTTAGCCCGGGGTTCCCAGGCATTACCAAATGACCCTGGTAGTCGCGGACTAAACGTCGATTCGGTAGACCCTGGTGGCCGTGTCGTGGAACATAGCCGCCCGTTCCGTTGCCGAATAGCCTTTGGACATGAGTTTGAAGGCGTTGGTCATGACGTTGTAGGAGAACGAGACCTTGTCTGGCGGGAAGTTGCTTTCAAACATGCCGCGGTCCGGGCCGAACTGTTCAATGACGTAGTTCAGCCAGGGAGCCATTGCCTCAGCCAGTTCCTCGGATCCGATGGGTTTATCTCTCTGGTGCCAGTCAAATCCCCAGCGAGGCATTCCCAGTCCGCCAAGTTTGACCGTGACGTTGGGACAAGCGGCTACTGCGGCGATGCCTTTGCGCCATTCGACCTCAACCTCGGCTTCTTTTCCGACGTACATGCCGATCCGGTTCACACCGCCAACGTGGTTGAGGATTATTGGCAGATCCGGCACTGATTTGGCGAAGTCGGCCAGTTCCGGCAATTGGGGGAACGACAGCATGATGTCCAAGGACAAGCCCTTGCTGGACAGCACGGCTGCGCCCTCACGGAACTTGGTGTCAGACATGATGCCCTCTGTCTCCCGGTCTTGGAAGATGGGGTCTGCGTTCCAAGAAACATTGTGGCGTATGCCCCGGAAACGGTTGGGACTGGCGGCCTGTAGTGCGTCCAGAACCGGCACTACATTGTGAGCCATTTTGAGGTCCGCGTGCCCGACGATGGCTGCGGCTGCCCGGGCGGGTCCGTAGACACCGCTGGCGCTGGCAGCAGCCAGCCCCTGGACGAATTCGACCTCACCCACAGGGCGCAGTTCTTCTGGGCCGTCGGCGCTGTACATGGAATGGGCCTCCACGAAGACGGTGGAGCGCACATTGTGCCCGCTGTAGATGTCGGCGTTCAGTTCATGAATCAGGTACCGCTGGTAGGGAGTGCTGGCCGGGCGAAGGTCCCAAAAATGATGATGGGGATCGCAGATCGGAATGTCCGGTTCTAAGGTTGGCTCTACGGTTAGAGCCAACCAGTCATTACCACCAAATGCCATGATTGTTCCTCCAATAGGTTCGGTCGTTATTCGACGCTAGATAATATCAGCTCTCACTCGAGCATTGATTCGCGGAATCCGTCAATGTTTTTTTGAGGTACCCCGTGGTGTAGCAGGTAGGCTTCTGACCCGCCAAATTCACTCTGCATCACATCCAGGAATTTTTCGATCGCAGGTTGGGGGGCCATGATGCCTTCTCGGGTGGAATTCTGGAAACCGGCCATTTTTCTGAGGCGGGCCAGTATCCCGTCTATGACCTCGTTGGTCAGTAGATAGTCGGCCACCACATCTTCGCGACTGACTCCCAGCACGGAAAGGATGGTTGCTCCCAGAACGCCGGTCCGGTCCTTGCCGGCGCTGCAGTGGAACAGGGCCGGCTGGTTTACGTCTTGGGCCAGGGAGTTAAACGCCTGGGCCAACAATGTACCGGCATTGTGGAGGATCCACTGGTAGTTCATCAAAAGCCTGTTTTCCACATCTACGCCGGATGTCGGGGGGGTGCTGCCGCGCAGTTCGTTAAAAGGGTAGTTGTGGTAGGCGATTCCGGATAGGGCCAACAGACCCCGACCATCGTCTAGAACCTCATTGCTACTGCGTAGATCAACCACCGTGGTGAGGCCCAGTGTGCCGGTGATGGTCTCCACATCAGAATCGGTCAGCGTGCTTGGGGAGTCGCTCCGGAAAAGCCGACGCCATTTCACAGTGCGCCCGTCAGTGGTGGGGTAGCCGCCCTGGTCTCTAAAATTGACTGCCCCATCGAGGGCAATTCGGCGTTCCATCTGTTGAGTCATAATCCAGGGCTGATTAAGCCCCTTCAACCCCCATCTCTTTAGCGACTGCCAACATCTTGCGGGCGGTTTCTTCGTGGGCAATGTCCACCATGTCGCCGTCAAAGGTAACCGCTGCCTCGCCAGATGCGCGCATCTCTTCCATGGCCGCAATCAAACCCTGGTAGTGTTTCACGTCCTCTGGGGATGGCGAAAACACTTCATTTACGACAGGGACGTGGGATGGGTGAATCAGGTGCATCCCGGTGTAGCCCAACTGCTTCAACTGAATGGCCAGTTTGCGTAGACCTTCCAGGTTGTGGATATCCATCCAACCGCCGCTCATGGGGTAGGGCACTCCGGCGGACCTAACATCAATCAAAACTTTGGACTTCAGATACAGGGTTTCGAGACCTTCTGGTGTCCACTCGAATCCAATAGAGCGAGAAGTGTCGCCGCCCTTGCCGCCACTGCCGCCCATGTGGGCCACCCGGGGCGAGGATGAAGCGATCTCATAGCTCAAGCGGATGCTTGTTGCCGTCTCCATACCGGGGTCGATGTATATGGAACCGACTTCCATACCAGCTTTGCGCTCGAAATGGGATAGCAGATTATCAACTTCTATAACGTCGGCCGGACTCTCAACCTTGGGCAGTAACACACAGTAGAGCTGAGGACAGGTGACGGCTTCGAGGTCGCCACCAGTGAGACCTGTCTCCAGCCGATTGACCCGTACGGTCAGAGTTGGCTTCTCGCCGCCCAGTTCCTCCAACATCTTGCGAACCAGGCCTCGGGCTTCAGCCTTGTTGGGCACTGGAACGGAGTCTTCAAGATCAAGGATCAGGGCGTCAGAACCGTATTGGGGCGCCTTGCGCATCCAGTCTTCTTTGTTCCCTGGGACGTACATTGAAGTCCGCAGTGGTCGGGCAGTTGCCATGGTGGGGGCTCCTTGTTAGCAGCAGAACTGTCAGCTTTTAGATAACTTTTTCTTTTTTCAGTTTTTCGATGTCTTGGTCATTCAAGCCAAGTAGTTTGGAAAAAATCTCTGAGTTGTGCATCCCCAGCGTTGGCGCACCTTCGATAGTGGGGAGCTCTCCCCCAGAGAATTTAACCGGGAACCCGGAGGCCACAGCGTCTTCAACCGGTTTGCCTGTGCCCGCATGCATCATTGGCAGCAAACTGCCTCGGTCCCAGAAATGCTGGTCATTCATCACCTGCTTGGCGGTACGCACTGGGGCGCATGGAACGTCAAAGTCTTCCAGTCGTTTCGCAACATCTTCCAAGGTGTATTGCCCGATTAGGCGCTGCACCTCCTGGCGAGCGTCTTCCACGTTCACGGTGCGGGCCACATAGTCGCTGAATTTAGGATTCTCCAACAACTCCGGTGCATTCAGAGCCCTGGACAGTCGACCCCATTGGTCGTCGCTGGTCACGGTGATGGATAGGTCGCCGTCCTTGGTGCCGTACAGGCCAGTGGGTCCGCTACGACTGATATTGCCGGTGCGCAGTGGCAGACCATCAGCGATTGCCTCTTCCAGGTTCTCCATGAACATCATCGACACCAGGGTGTCCATCATGGAGACGTCCAGATACTGGCCCTTGCCAGTGCGGTCTTTCTCTCGCAGGGCAGCCAGTATGGAGTAGCAAGCAAACATCGGCGTAACTAAGTCGCCGATGTAGAAACCAACTTTCACCGGTGGGCGATCTTCTTCGCCATTGATGTCCATCAGGCCGGCCATACCCTGAATCTGCGGGTCGTGGGCCGGCTTGTCTTTGTAGGGTCCTGTCTGGCCATAACCGGAAATTGAGCAATAGACGATTCCGGGATTAACGGCCGAAACCTCGTCATAACCCAGGCCGATACGCCGCAGTGAGCCAGGAGCCAGGTTTTCCACAACCACATCGCATGTTGACGCCATGTCCAAGAACATCTGCTTGCCCTTGGGGTTCTTCAGGTCAATGGTCACACTCTTCACGCCCTGGGTGCGTTTCAGGAACCTCGTGGAAATATCGTCGTCAGTCTGCTTTTGGGTGTTGGTGCCCTGGGGACCGGCGAAGGGGCCGTTGCCACGCACGGGGTCGCCCTTGCCCGGAATCTCAACCTTGATAACCTCAGCGCCCATCCGGGCTAGGTTCATGGACGCAAAAGGTCCGGCCAGGTACACGGTAACTGCCAGGACCTTTATATCTTTAAGTGGTTCCATTTCTCTCTCGTTAAGCGCGGTGTTAGCAATCGGCGTGCTGTTGTTGGGTCGGCGTATATTCGTCGGCAATTCTCTCACAGAATCGGCCTGCTGTGGTACAATTTTTTCAAATTCAGCCAGGCACTAAATTACGCGTGAGGTACACTCCATGGCCGAGAACATTGTTCTGTCAAACTCAGAGTACAAAGTCGTGGGGACTCGCCCCATTCGCCATGACGGCACCGATAAGGTGACCGGAAGAGCCAAGTACGGCACCGATTTCCAGACTGCCGGTATGTACTACGGTAAGGTACTCCGCAGCCCCCACGCACATGCAATCATTAAGTCGATTGATGCCAGCAAGGCGTTGGCCTTGCCCGGCGTAGAAGCCGTGATTACCGGCAAGGATATGCCCGGAGCGAACAATCCAGACGCCTCCCGTGGCACTCAGATGGCCAGCGACAACCTGCTGGCCCGTACCAAAGTCCTCTACAAGGGTCACCCAGTGGCCGCAGTGGCCGCTGCCAACCAGCACGTGGCTGAGGCCGCACTGGACCTAATTAAGGTCGAGTACGAAGTTCTACCGGCGGTTATGACCGTACAGCAGGCCATGGCCAAAGACGCGCCGCTGCTCCACGAAAACCTGACGACCACTGAACTTGGTGAGCGCACCGACAAGAAGAGCAACGTCGCAACCCATGTCCAGTTCACCCAGGGCGATATCGAAAAGGGCTTTGCCGCCGCCGATGTGATCGTTGAACTGGAATTCGGCAACGAGACCGTCCACCAGGGATATATAGAGCCCCAAACCGCCTCAGCCATCTGGAACGAGAATGGCGAGGTCACCGTTTGGACCAGCACTCAAGGAGCATTTACAGCCAGAGACGCTCTTGCTCCTCTGTTAGACGTACCGGTCTCCAAGATTAAGGTCGTTCCAATGGAGATTGGCGGTGGATTTGGAGGCAAGATTCCGGTCTACCTGGAGCCGCTGGCCGCGTTGCTATCTAAGAAGACTGGACGCACAGTCAAGATGACCATGACCAGGGCCGAGACCTTTGAGAGCACTGGCCCGACCTCCGGCACGACCATGAAGGTCAAGATGGGCGCGACCCACGCCGGGAAGATCACCGCTGCCCAGGCTGATCTGACATTCGAGGCCGGTGGCTTCCCTGGCTCCATGGTCAGCGCTGGCGCGCAATGCATCTTTGCCCCGTACGACATTGAAAACATGCAGGCCGACGGCTACGACGTTCTGGTCAACAAGCCCAAGGTTGCACCCTACCGCGCTCCCGCCGCCCCCAACGTCGCCTTTGCCGGAGAGCAGGTAGTGGACGCTTTGGCCCTGAAACTGAACATCGACCCTATCGAGTTCCGGCTGATGAACGCCGCCAAAGAGGGCACACGCCGAGTCGACGGACCCATCTTCCCGGTTATCGGTCACGTGGAGTGTCTGGAAGCGGCCAAGGACTCGGCACAATACAAGACCGAACTTAAAGGTTCCTACCAAGGACGCGGCGTCGCATCGGGGTTCTGGTTCAACATTGGGTTCCAATCCAGCTGCTCCATCGCCGTGAATGCCGATGGCACAATCAGCTTGGTTGAAGGTTCCACCGACATTGGTGGCACCAGGGCGTCCATCGCCATGCAGGCCGCCGAAGTCTTGGGCATCGCCGCTGAGGACGTACACCCCACCGTGGGCGACACCGACTCAGTTGGCTACACCGCCATGACCGGCGGCAGCCGCACCACGTTTGCCACCGGTTGGGCTGCCTACGAAACCGCCCAGGACATCAAGAAACAGATGATTGAACGCGCCGCCTCTATCTGGGACGTGTCCGCAGACGATGTTGAGATGGAAGACGGTGTTTTCAAGCACAAGTCGGACGGCGACCTGAAACTCACGTTCAAGGAGTTGGCCGGTCAACTGGGCGGTAGCGGTGGTGGCATCTCCAGCCAGTCCACTGTTGATCCCAAGGGCGCTGGCGGTGCGTTTGGCACCCACGTGGTCGACCTGGAAGTTGACCCGGAGACCGGCAAGGTGACCATCCTGGACTACACCATTGTTCAAGACGCAGGCAAAGCCATCCACCCCAGCTATGTGGAAGGCCAGATGCAGGGCGGCGTGGTCCAAGGCATCGGCTGGGCATTGAACGAAGAATACTTCTATGACGGCGAAGGCCGGATGGAGAACTCTTCCTTCCTGGACTACCGGATGCCTACCAGCCTGGACACCACCATGATTAATACCATCATTGTGGAGGTGGCCAACCCTGGCCACCCCTACGGGGTCAGGGGCGTGGGAGAAGTCCCAATCGTCCCTCCCATGGCCGCCATCGCTAATGCCATTGCCAGGGCCACCGGCCTGCGCATGGGCCGCTTGCCCATGTCCCCCGGTGCCATCCTGGAAGCGCTATGGGCCAAAGACGGCGAGCCAACAGGAATCCAGGCAGCAGATTAGCAAAACCAGGTTTTATACAGGCCAGGCACACTGAGATGCCTGGCCTGTATTTATTTCAATCACATTACGAATCAGGAGAACGAACATGACTAGAGTGCCTTACGCCACCAGAGAGAGCATGAAAGACGGCGCCGAACAGGCGATTTGGGACGATATTGAAACCAGCCGAGGCGGTGTAGCCCGTAACTACGCCGCTCTGCTCAACAACCCTCAGGCTTCGGCCGCAATGATCGGGCTGGGGACCCATGCCCGATACAACACGACAATGGAACCCAGAATCAAGGCATTGGCCGTGCTAACAGCGGCACGCGAGGCCTGTGGGCACTACGTGTGGACGGTCAACCAACCCGCCGCCAAGGACGCCGGTCTGTCCGACGACGTGATTGCCGCCATCCGAGAGTACCGTGCGCCCAACGGCCTCGAGCCCAAAGATGCAGCAATCGTACAGTTCATGATTGAGCTACTACGGCAGCACCGGATTTCAGATGCAACGTTTGAAGCAGTGCGAGCGATTGTTGGCGACGCTGGAGTGGTGGACATGCTGGCTGTGACCGGGTATTACCACACCCTGGCCCACGCGCTGAACGCACTGGATGTTGACCTGCCGGATGGCACGACTTCAGCCCTGACCTACTAAGAAAAAGGGCAAAAAAGAGCGGCCGGTCCGCCGAGGCGAAAGAACCGCTGAAGGAGCGGAACAACCGGTCGCTGAGCTTCAAATTTTAAGGGCAGAGCGCCTTGTCGTCAACCGAGACCAAAGACGAATAAACCGATTCTAGTTTTTTAAATGAATTCAAACACAGGAGGGCTTCCCATGGGTGACTATGCTTACCTGGTGATGATGGATATTCCGGCAGAGTTGGAAGATGAGTTCAACCGGGTGTACGACACCCAACACGTGCCAAACATCGTGAAAGCGCAGGGCGTGAATAGCTGTACGCGCTACAAGGTGGAATCAACCAACAAAGAGGGTATGGCCCGATACGCGGCCTTGTACGACATCGACTCTCCAGATGTCCCCACCTCTGATGGGTGGATTGCCGAATCTGAAAAGGGTGATTGGGCCCCGAATATCAGACCCCATGCCACCAACCGGTCGCACACAATCTACAAGAAAGTCGGCTAGCCAGATTAGACGGCAACGCAGGTAATCGTCCGGGATACACCGGGAATCACCTGAATATGGCTGGTGACCACGGTGGCCATGGCAACCATGTCCGGCGCTTCAACCAGGGCAATGATGTCGTAAGACCCGGTGATGACGTCCGCAGAAGGCACTCCGGACAACGCCTTGAGGGCAGAAACCACGTCTCGTGACCTTCCCACCTGGGTTTCGATCAATATATATGCTCTAGCCGTCATTTGAATCCTCCTGATCCGCGTGGGGACTCAGGGTAACGCTTGTGTTTGCACCGGGTTCCCGGCAGAACCAAGAACCCGGTCATTGGTTGCTAGTCTGAGATATAAGCTGTGCTGGTGACTTCAACTAGGTTGTTGGCATCGCCAAAGTTCACCACCACGGTGGTCCTAGAGGGACGGTCTTGGGTGAAGAACTCTGCGTAGACCTCGTTGAATCCGGCCAGGTCGTCGCGATTGGAAACGTAGCAGGTGTTGGTCAGCACGTTGTCGATTGAAGAACCTGCGGCCTCAAGGATCAGCGAAATCCGTTCCAGGGCGTACCTGGTCTGTTCTTTGATTCCCTTGCCCACCGTGCCATCGGTTGGGTGACGACCGGTGTTGCCGGCCACAAATACCAGATTGCCAAGCTTGGTCGCCTGGGACAGAGGGGCCGACCCAGACAATACCTTGTCAGTGGAAACGATCTCTTTCTTGGGCATAAAAACCTGCCTTGACTAGAATTTAATTAAATATTATTGCGGGGGCATCCCCACCAGCAACGACTTCCAGTAAGACTGTGCCGTGGGTAGTAGCCCATTATATCTGCGGCTGTCTTGGTGTCAATCTAGCTCCTTGATTGTCGTCCGATATTGAATACAAATGGCATATTGCGCGACTCCCTTAAAAGCCATAGAATGAGGCCACACCCTGTGGTGCGTTCTGGTTTTATCATCACAAATGATTAGACGTGACTACAGGCATTAACAACAGGTAAAGCAAACCCCAAATTGCTACGTCCACTGGCCTTAAAGGCCAGTTGGCCCATTCCCCATATCACCAAGATGAAAGGGAGGAATGCCAAACCATGGATGCAAAAGACCTGAGAAATGTGGTCATCCTCGGCCACTCCGGATCGGGAAAGACTTCGCTGGGCGAAGCAGCCCTGTTCCACACCAAAGCCACCACACGCCTAGGAAGTATCACCGACGGCAACACTGTGTCTGACTTCGAACCTGAAGAGGTCAAACGAGGTGGCAGTGTCCAGACAACCCTGGTGTCTATTACCGAGAACGATACCAAGATTAATTTCCTGGATACGCCGGGTTACGACGACTTCCTTGGCGAGGTGATAAGCGCCCTCCGGGTAGTTGAAGGTGCTGTAATCGTGGTTTCCGCCCCCACCGGTGTGGAAGTGGGAACAGAACGCGCCTGGAATATGTGCGACGGGTCTCACATTCCCCGGATGTTCGTGGTCAACAAGATGGATCGCAAGAACGCTGAATTCGCCAAAAACGTTGCCGATATCCAAGCGACTTTTGGCCGGCAATGCATTCCATTCCAAGTGACTCTGGGTGACGCCCATGACTTCAACGGGGTCGTGAGTATACTCGATCCTCCGGACGACATTCCTGCCGATGTCGCAGAGGAAGTTGCAACGGCACGGGAGCGCCTAATCGAGGCAGCAGCCGAGAACGACGAGAACCTGGGCGACCGCTACCTTAACGGTGAGGAAATTTCTCCAGAAGAGATTATCACCGCCGTGCGCGCCGCGGTCTTGGCCGGCGACTTGGTGCCGATTCTAGCCACATCATCGGTCCCAGGTCCCATCGGAATCGCTGAGTTCTTGGACATCACCCGTTCGTTCTTGCCATCCCCGATTGATGGCCAACATACAGAGGTGTTCAGGGGCAGCGACGTCACCGAATATGAGTCCGAACCGGCCAGCCCGCTGGCGGCCTTCGTTTTCAAGACCACAGCAGACCCTTTCGTAGGTAAGCTCTCGGTATTCCGTGTCTATCAGGGGACCATCAAGAGCAATTCGGAGGTCTGGAACAGCAACCGGGAACGCCCAGAGCGCATCGGCCAACTCTACCTGCCCAAGGGCAAGAACCAAGAGAATGTGGCTGAGATTACCGCCGGCGACATTGGTGCCATCGGCAAGTTGATTGAAACTCTGACCGGTGACACGATCTCAGCCAAAGACAACCCGGTGACCTTTGCCAAGATCAAGCAGCCGCTTGGGTTCTTCCGCATGGCTGTCTCACCGACCACCAAGGATGACCTGGACAAGATGTCCATGGCCCTCAGCAGGATTGTGGAAGAAGATCCCACCCTGCACTTCAGCCGCGACGCCAGTACCAACGAATCACTGGTTACCGGCCTGGGTGACGCTCAGATTGAGGTAGCCCTGGAGAAGATCAAACGCAAGTTCGGCGCTGATCTCAGGGTAAAGATGCCCAGGGTGCCGTACCGCGAGACCATCACCAAGATTTCCAAGAGCGAGTACCGTCACAAGAAGCAGTCAGGCGGCCACGGTCAGTTTGGCCACGTACTGATTCGGCTGGAACCGCAGGAACGCAATGAGGGCTTTGCCTTTACCACGGAGATCACCGGCGGTAAGGTGCCCAAGGAATTCATCCCTTCTGTAGAGAAGGGCGTGGCCAAGGCGCTGGATGAGGGGTCTCTGGCTGGCTTCCCGCTGGTTGACCTGAAAGCGGTGCTGTATGACGGCAGTTACCACGATGTCGACTCATCTGGTATGTCCTTTGAGATTGCCAGCATCCAGGCGCTGAAGCAGGGGTTGGGCGACGCCGAACCAGTGCTGCTGGAGCCGGTGGTCAAGCTCATGGTGACAGTGCCGGACGCCTACACCGGCGAGGTGATCAGTGACCTCAACGTGAAGCGCGGCCGGATCCTGGGCATGAGCCCAGACAACGGAGTTACACAGATTGAGGCTGAGGTGCCGCTGGCTGAGGTCCAACGCTACGCCCAGGATCTGCGTTCAGTCAGCCATGGCCGGGGAACCTACTCCTTGGAGTTTGACCACTACGACCAGGTACCGCCAAACCTGGAAATCAAAGTGATCGAAGAAACCAAACGGGAGAAACTGGCAGAAGCGGCTTAACTGCTAATACAGGTGTACAAAAACAAAGGCCCGTTCCAATTGGTTGAGGAACGGGCCTTTTGATTCGCGTTAAATTGCAGGTTTGTCAGTAACCCCAGGATGGGTTGTACTCGCCAAAAACGTCCCGGAAGACGTCCATCATCTCGCCCAGTGTCGCGTATGCCTTAGCGGCTTCAATCAAGTGAGGCATGGTGTTCTCGGAGTTTCTGGCAGCCTGCTCTAGGGATTTCAGACGTTGGGCGACCTCTCGGTTGTCGCGTGTGCGCCGAACCTCGTTCAGACTATCAATCTGTTTCTTCTCGCCTTCGCGGTCAACTCGCAGCAGCGGAATCTCCGTGCCATCTTCGGTGCGGTATTCGTTGACACCAACGGTGATGCGCTCTCGGCGGTCCTCTTCCAGTTGGTACACGTAGGACGCGTCTGCGATCTCCCGTTGCAGGAATCCCGTCTCCAGTGCGGGAATCACTCCGCCCAAGTCGTCAATGCGCCGGAAATACTCGTGGCTGGCAGCCTCCAGGCTGTCAGTCATGGTCTCCAGGAAGTAACTGCCGCCCAGCGGATCCACAGTGTCGGTGATGCCAGTCTCGTGGGCGATTATCTGCTGCGTGCGTAATGCCTGCAGTGCCGCTTCTTCGGATGGCAGTGCCCAGGCTTCGTCCTTGCCGTTGGTGTGCAGCGACTGGCAGCCGCCGAGCACCGCTGCCATAGCCTGGAAAGACACTCGGATAACGTTATTCTCTGGCTGTTGCGCTGTCAGGGTCTGACCTGAGGTTTGGGCGTGGAAACGGAGTTGGTGAGACCGGGGGTCTTTGGCCCCAAAGGTGTCCTGCATCTCCCTGGCCCATATGCGGCGCGCCGCCCGGAATTTGCCCACCTCCTCGAAGAAGTTATTATGCGAGTTGAAGAAGAAACTCAGCCGGGGGGCGAAGTCGTCGATTTTAAGGCCCCTATCCAGGCTCTTGCGGACGTACTCAAAGCCGTCGGCCAATGTAAAGGCAAGCTCTTGGATAGCGTTGGAACCCGCCTCGCGGATGTGATAGCCGCTGATGCTAATTGGGTTCCAGCGCGGGACGTGCTTCGCGCCGAACTCCACGGTGTCCACGACTAACCGAACCGATGGGTCAGGCGGGAAGATATATTCGTTCTGGGCGATATATTCTTTAAGAATATCGTTCTGGATGGTGCCGCCCAATCTATCCATCGAAGCGCCCTGCTTCTCGGCCAGGGCAATGTACATGGCCCAGATGATGGCAGCAGGACTGTTGATGGTCATGGATGTGGTGATCTCATCCAGCTTGATCCCCTCAAAGAGGGTCTCCATGTCTGCTAGTGAAGATACCGCCACGCCGCAGGTTCCAAACTCGCCGAACCCACGTGGGTCGTCGGTGTCATAGCCGTAGAGGGTGGGCATATCAAAGGCAACGCTCAGCCCGGTCTGGCCTTGTTCCAGCAAGAATTTGAACCGGGCGTTGGTCTCTTCAGGCCGGCCAAATCCGGCGAACATGCGCATGGTCCAGAGGCGGCCCCTGTATCCGGAGGCATGCACCCCCCTTAGATAGGGAAACTCGCCCGGCAAACCCTGGTCGGTCATATAGTTGCCAGATGCGGTGTTCTCAGGGGTGTAGACCTGGTCAACAGTCACCTGGGAGGGTGTCTTAAACGCGGGTTTCCGTTGGGTAGATGCGTCCTGTTTATCTCGCCAACGGACACTGGCTTCCCGTAATTTATCGATTTCCTGGGGGGTGTCCAAGGGCGACCTCCGATCTGTGACCTGCTGCTGAATTGACTAAAATCCAGTCTACGCACCGCCCCATAACGTGTCAACGAACCCGCATGGCGGGGTTTTGTGGGGCTGTGTAGATGGGGGTAAATTGACTAACCGCGCTCAGTGTGACTTAACCCGAACCGCCAATATGGTTCCTAATGAACTCCCCAGCTTCGTCGATGGACTGCTGCGCCTCGGGGAGTATGGCGGCAAACGCCTGCCATACGTGGACCATGTCATCCCAGACCTTAATAGTGACCGACACTCCAGCATCTTTTGCCAATGCTTCCAGCCGCAGCGAATCATCCAACAACGTCTCTGCGGAGCCAACGTGTATCAAGGTTGGCGGCAGGCCACTCAAATCGCCAAACAGCGCCGATGCCCAGGGGTGCCTCGGGTCTGCATCTCCCAGGTACGAATTGGCTCTGGCCAACAACCCGTCGTACTTAATGAAGTCATCCAGGTGGTCGTTGGCGGACATGGACTCGCCGGTGCATTCCAGGTCCACCCACGGCGAGAAACACACGCCTGCAGCGGGCAACGGTACGCCGGAGTCCTTGGCCGCCAGCATAACCGCTAGAACCAGGCCCGCTCCGGCAGAGTCTCCGGCCAGGACGATGTCCGCAGGCTCAAATCCATGCCCCAGTACCCATTCATACGCAGTAATGGAGTCTTCCACCGCAGCTGGGAAAACATGCTCCGGTGCCAACCGGTAATCAACGCCCAAAGCAGCCGCGCCGGAGGCTCTGGACAGGCGCGATATCAGGTCTTGATGCGTTGTTGGTGAGCAGGCTGCGTAGGCGCCGCCATGGAAGTAGATGATTAATTTGTTCTGGGGAGCGTCTGGCGCGGTGATCCATTGGCAGGGAACGCCGTCGGCCTCTATCTCAAACACGGTAACGTCAGGGGCAGGTCTATACTCGCCAAATGCTTGGTCCAGCACGGCGCGGGCTTCGTGGATGTCTGCTGGCGGCTTGGACCTGATGGCCTTCATGATGCCAATGACGCGGTCCAGTTCCGGGGAAGTGGCCATGATAGGTAAACCCGGGGTCAGGAATCTGTGAGGCGGACGAAACGGCGCTTGCCGACCTTAAGCAGGTCACCAGCTTGCAGCAGATAACCAGCGTCACTGCCGGTCACAGGCTGCGAGTCTCCATCTTTGGAAATGCGCTCCACGGCGCCCTGGGCCAGTAGCCGTTTGACCTGGGCCTTGCTGGGCGCCAATTCAGCCGCCAGCATCAAGTCGTCCACTCTTATCTCGTTGCCGCCAACTACGCCTCGACTGCGCAGCGCGGCCAGGGACAATTCAGGGATGTCCGAGGGTAGGCCTTGACCCTGCACCACCTTTTCAAAGTGGGCTTGGGCTGCATCGGCTGCATCGCGGTCATGGAATTGGCTCGTGACGTCCCAAGCGAGGCGTTTCTTAGGCTCCATGGGGTTGAGTGAATTGTCTTTTAGAGCTGCGCCAATTTCAGACAACTCGGTCATTGGAACGTCGGTCAGGTACTCAAAGTAGGACATAATCTGATCGTCGGAAACCGACATCAGCTTGCCGTACATGTCCACCGGAGCTTCATCCACGGCCACGTAATTATCGAGACTCTTGCTCATTTTCATCGCGCCATCAGTGCCCACCAAAATTGGCATCATAAAGCACTGTTGGGGCGTTTGACCCATCATGCCCTGCAGCTCCCGGCCCACCAGTAGGTTGAACATCTGGTCGGTACCGCCGAATTCAACGTCGGATTCGATTGCCACCGAGTCGTAGGCCTGCAGCAGTGGGTAGAGCAACTCTGTGATTGCGATGGGCTTCTGGTCAGCGAACCGTTGAGCAAAATCGGTGCGCTGCAAGAACTGCGCTACCGTAAACCGGCCGGTCAACTCAATTATTTTGGCCAGGTCAAACTTGCCAAACCACTCGCTCTGGTAAATCACCTCGGCGCGGGACTGGTCAATCACCTTAAAGAACTGCCTGAGATAGGACTGGGCATTCTCCAACACCTGAGCGTGGGAGAGCATGATCCGGGTGGCGGATTGGCCACTGGGGTCGCCAATCTGAGCGGTCCAGTCTCCAACGATTAGTACCACTTGGTGACCCAAGTCTTGAAGTTTTCGCAATTTTCGAAGGCCAACCACGTGGCCCAAGTGAATGTCTGGGCGGCTAGGGTCAAAGCCCATCTTAAGCCGAAGTTTCTTGCCACTTTGCAGTAGTTTTATGAACTCGTCGCGGGAAATTATTTCGCTGACACCGCGATTGAGCACCGACTCCAAATCTGCTTGGCTAATCTTACCGGGAGTGGTCATCTTAGGCGTTCTCAGCTTTGTCTAGAACTTGTCGGCAGTCGTCCACATCTTGATTGATCTGCTTGATCAACGCGTCCAGGCCGTCAAATTTCTCTTGATCCCTGACCTTTTTGATGAACTCAACACCGATGGTCTTTCCGTAGAGGTCTCCGCTGAAATCCATGATAAATACTTCAACCAGTCTCTGGGTCAGGTCAAAGGTCGGGCGGACACCAATACTGGTTGCGGCCTGGTGACGTTTGCCGTCAACGATGGCCCAGCTTGCGTAAATGCCGTCGCCGGGCAGGCGCATTTCCGGGTCGACTTCAACGTTAGCCGTGGGAAAACCGAGGGTTCGGCCACGCTGGTCGCCCACTACCACTATGCCGGATAGATCGTAGTTTCTGCCGAGCAATACTGGGCATACCTCTAGGTTGCCGTTGGAAACTGCCTCGCGAATACGACGGCTCTTGACCGGCTGACCATCGATCTCAAAGGTTTCCACCGTCTGGGCCCAAAAGCCCAACTCCTCACCCTGTTTTTTCATGAAGGCCAAGTCGCCTTGGCGGTCATTACCGATGGCTGAGTCGGGGCCGAGAATCAGTCCTTTCATGTTTAGGGCTTCGGCCAAAAGCTTGGCGAAATCTGCGGCGGTTACCTGGGACAATTCGATGGTGAAATCAAGGCAGATTACTGACTGGATGCCCTGTTCTTTGATGAGTTCTACGCGTTGGTCGAGCGTGGTAAGGTAACTAGGTTCGGTGCCCGGTCTGATGACCGTGACCGGGCGGTTGGAGAATGTGACCACGGTGGGAATATATTCGTCACCGGCCATCTCAACAACTTGGCGCAGCAGATGTCGGTGCCCATGGTGCACACCATCAAAGACACCGATGGTTACAACGGTTCCTTTATTGGGCGCAGCGCTGGCCAGACGTTGGCGAAAGCTCATTCCTGGTTAGTTCCAATCATGTCATCTCTCCGGTACCGTAATCGTAAATCGCCACCAAATCGGTCTGACGATAACTCAGACGGCACGGTCGGGGTGCGGTGTGAACGGAGGTAAAAAATCGATGTTTTGTGCGTAAAACAAGGGTCTCCGGGTGGGCTGGATGTTAGCACAGGCCCATATTAGCGTCAACATTAACGGCTGTTTCGTCAACACCCATTGGTCTACGGAACCAACCATTTAAACAACCGTTAAAACCAGGTCCCAAGTATGAGACCATGAGCGTAATGCCAAGCTGATTGTCCATGAAATACCAGCCCAGGTATTTATCATTAATATAAAACTAATATAAAATTCGTCAAAATTGGCTAAGGATTTGCTAGGAATGGAGTTTCACATTATGTATAATTCATCTTTACTGGACACGTGGGACTAGACACATGGGTTTAGCGGAACTAGGCGTATGCGTGTAGCAGGTGGAAACGAAAAGGGCCGGCGGCTCAAAGGAGCCGTGAGTTCCAATACTCGCGCCACAACAGAGCGAGTGCGGGCGGCTATCTTTAACATTTTAGACCCTGATTTGTACCAGGGAAGAAGGGTGTTGGACCTTTTCTCCGGAACTGGGAGCCTCGGCATAGAAGCTCTAAGTCACGGAGCTAGCTGGGTTGATTTTGTGGAATGGGACCGGCGGCAGAGTGCCGTCATCACCAGCAATCTAGAATCCACAGGTTTCAGCTCGCAGGCCAAGGTGCACCGCCTAGACGTATTGCAGGCGTTGCAGACCCTGCCCGGAAATTATGACCTGGTACTGATGGACCCACCGTACAAGATGGGCAACCAGGACGACTTAATGATGAAAGTAGCCTCTCAAATTGGACTCATTGTTGAAGGCGGAGTGGTGGTCTCTGGTCATTCCAAGCGGGAAGACCTAAAAGTGGAGTACGGCCCGCTGAAGATGACCTCTCAGCGAAAATACGGAGACAACGCAATCGACTTTTTTGTTTACGAACAAATTTCAGATACCGACCAAGCACAAGAAGATACGACAGATAAAAAATCAGAGATAACGAATAACCTCACTGAGGGCACGGGCCCCGGTCAGGATGGGAATAAATAAATGGTAACCGCGCTATATCCGGGAAGCTTTGACCCGGTAACCGTGGGCCACGTAGACGTGGCAACTAGAGGGGCAAAGGTTTTCGAAAAATTGGTGGTGGGTGTGTACGACACACCATCAAAAAATCTGCTGTTCAACACTCATGAAAGAACGAAGCTCATGACGGATGCCCTAGCGCATTTGCCAAACGTGGAAGTGGTCACATTCTCGGGCTTGGTTGTCCGGTTTGCCCGGGAAATAAACGCGGAAGTAATCGTCCGAGGGCTGAGAAGTGGTTCGGACTTTGAATACGAATTTGACATGGCGTTCATGAACCGGAGGTTGGAACCCGAGGTAGACCTGGTCTGCTTCATGACCTCCCAGGACTACATGTTTGTTAGTGCCAGTCTACTCAAGGAGGTAGCCAAGCTTGGCGGAGACATCACAGAAATGGTCCCGCCCAACGTAGCACAAGCGGTTTATTCAAAATTTAAGTTACCGGTCGCAGAATAATCCCAGATAGTGGATGAAGACGTGTAATGGCCGGGGAGGGGTGCAATCATCGACATCATAAATATCATCGACCGTTTGGAAACTCTGGTCGAAACGAGCAAATCAGTACCAGTTAGTGGAAGTATCCTGGTAGACCGAAAAAAGATCATGGAATTGGTGGATCAACTGCGTCTAACCATTCCCGAAGAGATACGTTCCGCCGAGGATGTGCTATCCCAGAAGGACCAGATCCTCAACACAGCGGCCACCGACGCCCGCCGCACCAAGTCCATGGCTGAAGACGAACTACGTGATCGGCTCAACAGCAGTGAGGTGGTCACCCAGGCAGAGAACAGGGCAGCGGAGACCATCCGTGACGCTGAAGAGCGAATTACGCGGATGCTCCAACAGTCTGAGGCCGAGGCGCTGTCTCGCAAGACCGAAGCAGATGCTTATGCGCTGCGTAGCCTACGTGCCATGGAGATTGAGCTTGGCAAACTGACCGGTTCCGTCCGCAAGGGTATAGAAATTCTGGCCGAACAGGCATCCAACCACCTGAACACTCGCCGGTATGAAGAGGACGAAGAAGTCGCCGCCAGGTTACTTCGCTAAGTTTGGCGCAATAAACACGACTAGCCAAAAAAAGCACCGAGGTTGTCGCCCATAAAAAGGAGACTGACCTCGGTGTTTTTGTGGTACGCGAATCTTTTGCCTTTCCTGGATTGGCGCTACCCGCCGCTGGCGAACAACCCCTGGAAGTAGCCCCGCATGGAATCATTCAGTTCGCCAAGTCGCTTGGCTATCAGATGATTCACGGTTCCCTCCTGATATTCTCCCTTCGAATCTACCTCTCCGGCCGGAGTGCCGGTTAGAATCTCCAGACCTTCATCAATGGTCTTCACGGCATAGACATTGAATTTCCCTTCCCGGATGGCTTCCACAACGTCTTCACGAAGCATCAGGTTCTTCTCGTTCTGATGGGGGATTACCACGCCCTGGGTGCCGGTCAGTTCACCGGCCGACCGGCAAACGTCAAACATGCCTTCCACCTTTTGGTTGACCGACCCGGTGACCGCGATGTCCTGCCGAGAAGGCATCCCGGACAGGCTGGACGAGATTGCGTAGATCTCCGTTGAAGATGCGCTATCACCGTCCACGCCGTCGTAAGACTGTTCAAAGCAGACGCTTGGCTAGTCACAAAACACGCATGATTCGGGTTGACACGGAAATTCCGGTAGGACTACAATTTT
>DUCU01000035.1 GCA_012959605.1 Dehalococcoidia bacterium
AAAAGGGGTAAATGTCATGACTGGAAATTTGCATAATTGTTCTGAATGCGGCGGATACCTGGCCCTGTCTTACAGCGGATGGAGTTGCTGCCTCTGCAGTCGAAAAATCCTGACCCAAAATGGCCGGATGTCTGAGATGTGGTGGAGAAACCTATCCGTTGAAGAGAACGATTCTGAAGCTGTTGCTGTGGCTTAAACCAACCCGATGGTTTAAGCCGAATGTCGGATGACCCAAATTTTCACAAAAAAACGTCCCTACCGGGTTTGAAAAACAAACCCGGTAGGGACGCCCCAAAGGATATCTTAAACCTTAGCTGTACCTCCGTAAGCAACGGAGTCCAGTAAGCATGGCAGGAACCAATGACTTGGTAATACCGAGCTTTTTAGTTCTCTACTGCATTTCCGTTGGCGTCAATGCTGACACCTAGGAGTGGAGCAACGAATTGGTTATACATCTGCACTGCGGGAGTATCGGCTCCGCCGACTCGCTCCACCCAGTTTGGTACAACCTGTTCGATCGCAGCCTTCCTAAGGGCGGTTTTGATCTCAGGCGTGAACTCGATATATTCCATACCACCGGCCACGTTTTCGTCTACTCCCTCTTTAACCCACTCATCCGTGACCAGCTCTCGGTTCCGGTCTGAATGTATTTGAGTCTCTTCGAGAACAATCTTTTGGAGGTCTGCGGGAATCTCGTTCCAGCGGTCTTCGTTCACCGAGATGTACGTCACACCCAGGGCCACAATCGGACCGACCAGGTAATCGGTAACCTCGAACCAGCGCAGGCCAGCACCACAGACTCCGCAAGTCACTGCCGCATCCAAAATGCCTCTCTCCAGTCCAGTGTAGACCTCAGAGAAGGCCATGAATTGAGCGTCTGCACCCATGCCGTTAATCAAGTCAGCGAGCACGGTGCTGTGACTACGGGTTTTCATCCCGGAGAAATCCTCCACCGTCCGCAGAGGCCTGCCGGAGTAATAGTAGTTGTTCGGGTAATAACTTTCACCGATAACTACCGCGCCAAACTTCTCTAACATGTCCTTGGATACCGGATCACGCACAGCGTCAATGATCTTCAGGTTGACTTCATTGTCCGGAATCAGGCCCCAGAGATTGGCGGCATCGATTGGAGGATAATCTCCACCAACGTAACCACTGTAAATCTCAGCCATGCCCAATGTACCGTCGGATATTAACCTAAGGGTGTCAGGACCACCTAGACCCAACTCCGGGAAGGAAGATATCTGAATATCCACCTGTCCGTTGGTCCGCTCATAGATCTTTTCTACCATCCCGCCTGGGGCTGCGAGCAACTCGCACGGATTCAGGGTTCTATTGATACAAGCGTATTGGAACTTGAAACTGTGACCCTCTGATTTTTTCTCGTCTCCGCCACACGCAGCCAAGATTAGCAAGAAGATGCCAATCAAGATTGGAAATGTGAACTTCCCCAACTTAATCATCTGGTTGCCTCCTCCGATTTTTTATCTGCTCACAAACAATGAAGCCTAGTAATACCCCGCCTAGTACTTCAGATATGTGAAGTGATACCGAATATAAGTTATCCCTTTTCGTAATGTCAACCTTTATTACGATAAATGCAGCTATGTTTCAAAAAATATCTACGATTCGTTTATATTTTCTGGTATATATACATGCCTAAAATCTTTACTTAGATTTTGTTTGACGACAATATGAACCCGATCAGACAAGACCCAAGCTCTTGGAGCCATTTCGACAACCGCTATAATCACCGGGGCAATAACCAGGAAGATACCAGCTGAGATTGTAGAGTTGAACCCAAACAATCACGAAACGCAGCGCCTAGAAACGCAGCACCTTGACCATGCCGTCAGAACGGGAATCATCTCGGCCGCACTGATGGGCGTCAGCATCGGCATCCTATTTGGTCTGACCCATTCAGCACAGATTGGAGCAGCTCTGGTTCACGCCATTGATATCTACGGCGATTCCACTTTAATCAGCTTTGACCCCGGCTCTCCGATGGTTGCGTCGATTGTGTCCATCATCCCTTCGGTGATCGGCGGCATCGCCGGAGCAGGAGCGCCCATCGGTGCTTCAACCCTAGCCCGTTGGCTGAAGCTGGACGCCATGGTACAGCTACTAGTGGGATTGGTCATCGCAATCGTCGGCGGAGGCGCTGCTGGAGCCATCATCACCGCCATCATTCCTCAGTTCGCCGCCGAGGGGGCCGCGTTGGGCGCCGGGGTTGGCACCGTGGCCGGTATTGTCTCTCTAAGCTCATACCAGTTGCAGAGCGACATCCGTAACAACCTCTGATCTACTTTGTTGAATCTGGTCATGCAAGCTCGTAAACGTATCGTTTCGCCAATAAGTAGCGCGAAACGTCTATTACCCTTTCTGCCTTTGATCACCGCGCTTGTGCTGTCGCTGTCCGGCTGTGCCGCGTCAGCCACCGCCACGATGCTTCCGACATCCTTACCTACATCTGAATCCAAGGTGCACTCAATGCCCGCAATCTACGGGTTCACCCATCAGAATCCGGACGGCAATCGCTACCTGAAAGGCCAAGCAGGCTTGCCCAACGCTCAGACCCTGGATATCAAGCTGGCCGGTACGCCCCGATAGCTGGTGGCGGCCCCCTTGGGCAGTGGGTGTGTCTGGGTCCTGGTTCTGGAAGACGGCGCGACTCTGGCATTTTTAGTCGAGGCTGGACAAGCCACCGAGACGCCCATTGCTCCAGCCCGTATACCTTCGGGAGGCCCGACATTGCTGACAGTGTCGGGAGACCAGGCATACTTAGTTTCTGGACCCTCGAATTCAGCCTCTGAAATTACCCATCCAGTGCCACTGGGCGATTCCGGCAAGCACGCGTTCATTGAGATTGCAGGGGATCTGGTGCTATGGCAAAACGGTTCAGAGACAGGGAGGCTGGCCGTCGACGCGCTGCCTGACGCCAGATTGATAGTTGATGATCAGCAGCGGGTGCTGTTACTCACCAAGCCATCGATGCGGTATCCCCACGACATCGCCGGAGACCAGCTGGAGGCCACAGAGACCACGCTGCTAGAGACCGTTCCTTCTCTGCGGGTTGTTATCAGCATCGCTATCCCCGGACAACGGGTAGTGGAGGGCGTCTCGCCCATCTGGGCTGACCTGAACGGTGACGGCCAGAGGGAGGTCATTGTCACCCAGAGTGACGCGGAGCAGGGGGCGCAGGCGGTCGTCTATTCCAAGTCCGGAGAACAATTGGCAGCGGGCCCGGCCGCGGGGCGAAGCAATCGCTGGCGGCACCAGCTTGCTGTAGCGCCTTTTGGCAGTAACGGCGAAATCGAACTAGCAGAGGTTTTGACTCTCCGCATCGGTGGAATCGCCGGGCTCTACCGGCTGAACGGAGATTCCCTAGACTTGGTAGTGCAGCGGGATGGGGTCACCTCCCATCCGTTAGGCACTCGCAACCTGGACATGGGACTGGTCGGGGATCTGGACGGTGACGGTCAACCGGAGCTGGTGGTCTTCAACCAACCGTTTGCTGAATTGATGGCCCTACGGCGCACCATAGATGGCATTGAAAAAGCCTGGGAAACCCCGGTGGGCGGGAAAGCAGCAACAAACTTGGCGGCGGTGGATCAGCCGGCAGGATCACGATTGGTGGTGGGGAGAGAAGACGGTGTGCTGCGAATCTGGTTGACGCCGTAAACATTAGCCCAAATGTAAAAAAGTCCGTCTTTCTCGGATTTTATATCGTGGAAGGACGGACTTTTGTTTTGCACTATTAAGAAGAGTTTTATCTAAAACTCAGCCATCATAACCCACATGGGGCCTTTGCCGATGTCATATACGTCACCGGCTTCCAATGCACCGGTCTCTTGGTCGATCTTGTAGGAGGCCAACTTCCCGGTCTCCAAGCCAGCGGCGTAGAGAAAACTTCCTTGCGGGTCCACTGTGAACGCCCGTGGGACGGCTTCCGTGGAAGTCTGGCCAATGGGCGAGATATACCCGTTGTCCGGGTTAATCTTGAAGCCGGCAATGCTGTTGTGGCCCCGGTTGGGCGCATACAGGAAATTGCCGTCCGGCGTCACTTGAATCTGGGAACAGGAGTTCTTGCCGTCGTACCCCTTGGGCAGAGTCGATTCAGTCTGTAGCGGATGCAAGTTGCCTTTGGCCGTGTCGTAGGCGTAGACCGTCACGCTGTTTCCCTGCTCGTTGGACGCGTAGACAATGTCCTTAGTCGGGTGGAAACTCAGGTGGCGGGGGCCTTCCAGTTCCCGGTTGTTGACTCGGGTCGGGGAGAGCGGCGTTAGGCTTCCAGACTCCTCGTCAAACATGAACTGGAAGATGGCGTTTGCGCCGTCCATAGACCCCCGGGCAATGTGGGGCACAAAGGCGAATTTATTGGCGTGGTCGGTCTGGATATAGTGTGCGCCAATGTCGGTCTCCTGCCAGACCACGGGTGGGTCTGCAATTGCGCCATCATCGCCAATGCTATGTACGGCAGCGGTCTTCTGGTAGTAATAAGCCGATAACAGGAACTTGCCCGTCTTATCGGTGGAGATATGCACCGGGTCGCCCTTAAGAGGAATGGAGCCGATGGCCGTAAGACCGCCGTTCTTGCGGTCAATATTGAAACTGGTCATCCCGTAGTCGTCAGCCTTACGGCGTCCGGCAAACAGGTATTTGTGCTCTGGGTCCATTGCCATGGGGGCTGGTCTGCCCTTTAATTCAGCATCTCCCAGATGCTTCAGCTTGCCAGTCTTCGGGGTCATGCTGAAGATCGCAATTCGGTCTTCTTCTTGAACGGACACGTACAGGTAATATGCCAATGGTTTGCCTCCGGGGAGTGTTGTCGCCGAAGATGATATTAACACTCTATGGCCTCCAAAGCTCGCTCTCCACAGGGTCAATTTCCCAAAACGGCCCTTTAGCGGACGTATTGGGTGAGCCAATTACGCCGACAAACTGTTATACTTGTCTTTGCAGCGACTAAATTCGTAACGGTTTCCCTACAGATTCCCAATGGATTCGTGGTCGCAACTCGCGGTAACCCCGCGATATTTTGTTGACCGTAACCTTGGGCCTGAGAGTGTGACTTGGCTCGGTAAAGCAGTCAAGGAGTAGACCCTCTCAGTGAGTTTCAAAGAATTCTCCCTTCATCCTCAGGTGCTGTCCGGTGTTATATCCATGGGATACGACACCCCCACCCCCATTCAGGAACAGGCCATCCCGGTTGCGTTAGAAGGGCGCGATCTATTGGGTTTGGCCCAAACAGGCACCGGCAAGACTGCCGCGTTCGTCCTGCCAATCCTGCACCACCTCGCCAGTACTCCCCCCAAACGGGGAGTCCGCTATCTGGTACTTGCCCCAACCCGTGAACTGGCCGAACAGATTAACGACGCGTTCAACCTACTGGGCAAACACCTCCGCATAAAAGCCGTCTCCGTTTACGGTGGCGTTGCCAAAGGTCCTCAAATCGCCAAGATTCGGCGCGGCGCGCAGATTGTTGTCGCCTGCCCCGGACGGTTGTTGGACCACGTTAGCCACAAGGACATTGACCTCACCAACGTTGAGATATTGGTGTTGGACGAAGCAGACACAATGTGTGACATGGGATTCCTGCCCGACGTTCAGCGAATATTGAACCACGTGCCACCCAAGCGACAGACTCTCTTCTTCTCGGCCACCATGCCGAAGGAGATTCGAGCCCTGGCCGTAAAGATCCTGAAAGACCCGGAGTCGATCCAGATCGGTGCCAGTGCGCCGGCTGAAACCGTCTCCCATTCCATATATCCAGTCCCGGATAAACTCAAGAAGGACTTGTTGCTGGCCTTATTGCAGCAGACCCCCACCGGCCGTGCATTGGTATTCACGCGCACCAAGCACCGCGCCCGCAGTCTGGCTTTGGAACTTGCGAAGAACAGGTTCCGCGTCGGCGCACTACAGGGCAACATGTCTCAGAATGCCCGAAACCAAGCTATGGACGGGTTCCGCCACGGCAAGTTCGACATTCTAGTGGCAACTGACATCGCCGCCCACGGTATCGATGTTCCGCAAGTCTCCCACGTAATCAACTTCGACTTCCCAAACACCACCGATACCTATACCCACCGCATCGGACGCACAGGTAGGGCCGAACAAACCGGAGAAGCTTTCACCTTTGCCGCTTCAGAAGATGCCTCCATGGTCCGCCATGTGGAACGTGAACTGGGCATCAAGATCGAGCGACGACGCTTGGAAGGGTTCGACTACGGTAACTTCACTCCTGAAGAGCAGTTCCGTGAAGACAGAATGGGTCTACCCCGCGCCAACGGTGGCCGGAGCAACGGTGGCCGCGCCGGCCAAGGCACTAGAGACCAACGTCCGAGTGGCCAGAACCGGCGTAAACCCGGCGCCTGGAAAGCCGGTTCCTCTGAGTACGGACGCCGAGAAGATCACCCATCTACCGCAGGCCGCTGGACTGACAGGCCATCTGAGAATCGTTCCAGCCAACCGGTTGACGCTGGCGCAAGGGCCAGCTCGAATAACGGGCCGTCCAACAGCAATTTATTCGACGGACGTTCATCCAATGGTGGATCGTCAAACGGCAACCCCTATAATCGTGGTCAGTCCAATGGCGGTTCGTCCAACGGAGGTTCCTACAACCGGGGGCCATCCAACGGGGGTTCGTCCAACGGCAACAGTAATAACGGCAAACGTTCCGAACAACCAACCGGTTCATCTTCCAGAGGCGGCAACTTCGATGGAAACCGAGGGAATCGCTCTTCACAACCAGTGAGCGGCACTTACAGAACGTCGCCACCCGACGGTCGCGGTCCCACTCAGCCAAGCGGCAGGAGTAGTGGCCAAATTCTGGGCCGGACTCCCAGCACTGAGATTGAGAACCGCAGAAAATCTGGACAAGTCTTGGGTAGAAGCGGCCCGCCTAGTGCGCCAAACGGCCGCCGACGGTCCCAGAAGCCTGGTGTCCCGTCATTCCATCCCAGACCGGCCAAACCCGGGAAACCCCGTGGTCGCTCTGCAGGTAAACACTAAGTCATAAAATAAAGAACCCCGGTCGTATGACCGGGGTTCTTTATTTTCTCGGTGCCCTTTTCTCTTTCCAGTAGCTAGCTGTACCTTCACACAGGCCCAAACCTGCAACAGAAACAACGGCACTGTCAGAACTACAGTAGGCGCTGTAGCAGCAACGTGAACGGGATGGGCAATGCCAGCAAAATGGTGGTAATAAAGGTCTTTGGTAAATTGCCCCGCTTACGATTCGCTTTGTGCGCAGCCATAGACATGGCCACCGATTCCACCAGAATCGCCCCCAAGCCGACGCCCAATATAGCAGCGCCGAGGCATTCCAGGCCTCCTTCACAACGAGCGGCCCCGATGAACCCTCCCGCAACCGCACCCAACAGCTCAAAAAGCGTTACCGCGATATACATATAGAACTTGGAAGTTTTTATAGCTGTGGTAGTCGCTGCAACGGACGGTCCAAGCCTAATTATAACGAGCCATTATCCAAGCAACCTTTGGTTTAGACACCAAAAATTAATGGTCCCTGCCCTCAGTATCCGAAATAAAATAAGCGCCCCTGTTTTTCAGGGGCGCTTATTTGCTTCTATTGGAAATTGCTAGGTTGTAGTTGAACCGACCTATAGAACTACCCGGTCTAGTGGAACTGGGGGAGCAATTCTTCACCCAGGATTTGGAGCTGCTCCATGGACTCGTCTGCGGGACACATGGGCCGCATCACAAACTTGGAACCACCTGCGTCGATGTAGCTCTGTACGTACTCCGCCACCTTCTCCACCGGACCCACCGCTGTGAACTCGGTGAAATGGGCGTCTGGCCGATGGCGAGTGACAAAACGACCGGCCTTCTCCGTGGCGTCGTCAACATCGTCGGAAATGTAGTAGCCCATCAGGACACCAACGTGGTCGTCTTCGATCTCGCGGTTGAATTCATTGGCGGTCTCAAAAAGGATACCGCAACCCTCTTTCACTTCCTCAGGGGTGGCACTGGACACCAGCCAGCCATCACCAACCCGCCCAACGCGCCTGGCAGCCGCAGGAGAGCGTCCGCCGATCCAAACTGGGGTGGAAGGCTGCAGATAGGGTTTTGGAGTCACCGTAACGTTGTGACAGCTAAAGAACTCACCTTCGTGGGTCACGTCTTCTTCCTGCCACAGTCTGCGCATCAGCGCGATGCCCTCATCGGTGCGGGGGCCACGGCGCTCCTTGGAGACACCGCAGGCCTCGTACTCCTCTGGCTCTTCTTGTCCTAATCCCACTGCCGGGAAGAACCGTCCCTGGGAAAGGTAGTCCAAAGTGGCAATCTGTTTGGCAAGGACCACCGGGTTGCGCAGAGGCATGGCCAACACACTAGTACCTACTTTCAATCGGTCCGAGTAGGCTAGGACCATTGAGCAGGCCATCATGGGCTCCAGGCTGAATTTCTCGCCCACAATCCGATCACTCAGCCAGAGAGAGTCGTAGTCGTGCTTATCGCCAACTTCCACTAACTTCCGAAGATAATCGTGATCCGATCCACCTTCTCCGAAGGCACCTGGCATGTAACCGATGGCAATACTCATAGCTTCTCTCTCTGGTTTCTCACGATTAAGGCCCATTATAACCCAATCCAGGCTACAGCTAGCTCGCGCCCTATTAATCGCCGCGTTATCCGCTGATGGTATCCAGACCAGCCTCGGTGCGGGCATCGTTGATGTGGTCCAAGATCCGCTGCCGCAGGGGCGCGATCTCATACCCCAGGTCGGCCAGCATCCGGCTACTGTCTAGGTTGTAGACGTGGGGAACCACCTGATCGCCAGTCGTTATGTCAGCGTCGGGAATAAATTCCTTTACGATCTCGGCCATGTCTTTAATCGAGCACATGGTGCCGCCGGATATATAAATCGAGTGGTTCAGTTTCTCAGCCAGGCCAACCCGCACAAAGATCTCAGCAGCGTCTTCGGCATGGATCATAGGAGATTGCTCGTCCTGGTGAAACGGCATGCTAACGGGCTTCCCGATTGCTGGCAGTGACATCAGAAGTCCACCAATCATCCCGGTAGCGCCGGTGACCCTGCCATGGCCAAACACCGTACAAATACGCACCGCACGCAGGTCCAAGCCGTGTTTATTGATGTACTGCTTGGCTGAATAATCGTTCACTGACTTGGTCATGCCGTAGACGTTGATTGGGTCGTTCAAGTCGTCTTCGTTGATCGGGCGATCTCCAAAAGTCTCCTGAACGCCATAAACAGCGATAGAGCTGGCATAGACCACCCGTTCCACACCGGTCCATCGAGCGGCTTCAAAGACATTATTGGTACCACCAATGTTCACCTGCATGGCGTAATGGTGCCGGTCTTCTGTGTCTGGGGGCAAAAGCGCCGCCATATGGATGATCCGGGTTACGCCGTGGGTGTTGATGGCCTCCAATATGTGGGGTAGTTGGGTCACGTCACCCCGGTACATATTGATTCTGTCCAGATAGGGCTCCAGCGTTGCCCGGGGTGGCGCCAGGTCAAAACAGACAACCTCTTCACCCCGTTCCAATAATTTGCGGATGATACGATTGCCAATGAATCCAGTACCGCCGGTGACCATCACGGACATAAAAGCCCCCTCGAAATAACTTTAATATTTGATTCGTCAGTCCGGGTCACCAGGCTAAGCGAATCCCGTAAATCATAAAGGCGGGAGTGAACCCTCGCAATACCGAGCGTGATTTACATAAATCAGGACAGTTATCTTGACCGAAGAAGCCCAAATGGCCATGATTATCTTAAGTAAATTAGAAAATCTGTACGCCTTTACACTACGTTACCTCCGATGGGCCGTGGGCCGGGTCTGCAACAACTGGAGCCGACGGCTCGGTTGCCTTCAGGCTACGCAACGCCCCAGATGGGTGCTACTCCACTGATGTGGACAGCATCACCGCCGCTGGCCTTACTTTCGATGGCAACACCGGCCCCTTCCCTGGTGCGACGTGTAAATCCGGCAGCAGCAACGCCAAGAGTGGAGCATCACAGGCTGACTAAAGCGTCATAACTTAGAGCGAAAAAAGGCCCGCCATCAGGCGGGCCTTTTTATTACAACGATCATTCGTTTACAACGGCCGCTTACCCGGAATCCCCACGTCCCTGGGGTAACGATTTGGAGTCGCCTCCGTTTTCTTTACGGATATAACCACCCGGTCATCAGTCAGCCCTTCGACTAGAACAGTCGACACCCTTTCTATGAATCCGTTTAACTCTGACAAGGCATGGGCAGCTTCGTCTTGTTCCGTTCCGTCGCCGCCGTGTTTCAGGGCTACCAGGCTACCACCCGGTTTGCAGAAGGGCAGTCCAAACTCCAGCAGCAATGGCAATTTAGCCAAGGCCCGCACCACCACCAGATCAAACCCGTCTCGCAAGTCGTTGCCCCGTGCCAGTTCCTCCGCACGGCCAGTGTAGACAGCAACGTCCGTGAGACCAAGGGTGTCCACTACGTGGCGCATGAATGCGGTCTTCTTCGCCACCGACTCCACCAGCGCCAGCTCGATCCCGGGAAAGGCTATCTTCAGTGCCAGACCCGGTAGCCCCGCTCCGGCCCCCACATCCATGATGCGCGTCGGAACTTGGTCCGATGCAGCCAGGACTTCACCCGCCGTCAGACACACCGTCAAAGAGTCGACAAAGTGCTTCACCTGAACCGCTTCATACTCGATGATCGCCGTCAAATTCGCCCGTTTATTCCAGTCTTCCAGCTCATGAAAGTAGGTTTCAAACTGGTCTAGTTGATGTTCAGAAAGGGTAACGCCCAATTTGGACGCACCGGTTTTTAATAGTTCCATTCTCTCAGGCATAGGTATTTATTATAGACAGGTTTTGTCTAGCTATATCCACGCCCAGCCTAAATTGACACCGTGAGAAGGCGCACCGTAAAATGGCCTCCAGCACCTGGCGAGTCAGGCGCGTGGCAGACCCCGCACCTGGCAATACCTAAGAGAGGGAATTATGGCGACCAAAGCCTATCTATTGATTGAAACTGCCGTCGGTAAGACGCGAGACGTGGCCGACACCTTGGGCAATCTACCGGGCATCACCACGGTGGACGTGGTCACCGGCCCCTACGACATCATCGCAGTCGTATCCGGAGAAGATATGTCCATAGTCGGTGATTTGGTCACCGGCCACATCCACACCGTGCCTGGCGTTGTCCGCACCGTCACCTGTGTCGCAGTCGGAAGCTAATCCGTAAGCTAAGCCAAAGCTAACATCTAGTCTGAAATTCGAGTCCCCCAAGGGATTCCGGTAGGAGAATCGCTGTGGAGTTCAAGTTCACAGAAGAGGACGAGCAGTTCCGAACGGAACTTAGAGCGTTCCTGAAGACAGAACTTCCTGAAACATGGGAAGGAGCTGGTCGTTACCCGGAAGAAGATGATTGGGACTTGAATGTTGTCGTCCGTAAAAAGATGGCCGATAAGGGCTGGCTGACCATGCACTGGCCAGAGGAATACGGCGGCCAGAACGCATCGCCGGTGAAGTCTGCAATCTACAACGAAGAGATTGCCTACATGAGGGCGCCAGGGCGCGACATATTTGGTGTTCGCATGCTTGGGCCCACTCTGATGATTCATGGGTCTGACGAGCAGAAAAAGGCTCACCTACCTTCGGTTGCCAAGGGTGAGATTCAATGGTGCCAGGGCTACAGCGAGCCGGAATCCGGTTCTGACCTAGCCTCCCTCAGCACGCGCGCCGTACGAGACGGTGACGATTTAGTGATTAACGGCGGCAAGGTCTGGACCACGATGGCCCACCGCGCCGACTGGATCATGCTGCTGACTCGCACCGACCCGGACGCCCCGAAACACCGCGGCATCAGCTTTGTGCTAGTGGACATGAAGAGCCCTGGAGTGACCGTTCGCCCCATAATCAACATGGCTGGCGGACATGAGTTCAACCAGGTAACCTTTGACGATGTTCGTGTGCCAAGGGCCAACGTAGTGGGAGACGAAGATCGCGGCTGGTACGTGGCCGTCACACTCCTGGACTTTGAACGCTCTGGGATTGACTACTCAGCAGCCGCCCGGCGGATGTTGGACGATGTCAAAGAGTTTGCCACGGAGACCAAGCGTAACGGACAGCCCTTGATTGAGATTCCCTGGGTACGCACTCTGATGGCCGACCGGTACATAGACTGTGAAGTTGCCCGGTTGATGGCCTACAACGTGGCGTACATGCAGTCCCAAGACCTAATCCCCACCAAAGAAGCATCCATGAGCAAGGTCTTTGGTAGCGAGACGGTGCAGCGGGTGACAGACGCCTCATTGGACATCCTAGGTCAATTCGGGACGTTGGTTCGCGACGATAAATGGGCGCCGCTCAAGGGACGAGTCCAAGAACATTGGATGAACGCCTTCGCTGGCACCATCGCCGCCGGCACCTCAGAGGTCCAGCGAAACATCATTGCTGGACGAGGTTTGGGTCTACCCAGAGGGTAAAGTTCCTGGCCAATATGAACGCAAAGAAGAGGGGCCGCATTTAGCGGCCCCTCTTCTTTGTTCTTGAACATGGCTGCCGCTAACAATCCTTCGACAGGCTCAGGATGAGCGGAGTGGGCTTAACCCCCACGTTAGTCCGCGGCGAAGACTGCCAGTTCTTCTTGGTCTAGTACGGCGGCGTCACGGCAGCGGCGCATAATCCGGAAGATGGTGCGCACTGTGACTTCAAAGCGCTCTGCAGCCTCTTCAACCGTCAGGTCAAACTGCTGCATGGCAGACCAGATCTTGAAGTCTCGAGCCAAGCGTCGGTTGCGCTGGAACCAGGCCGGGTCGTCGTATTTACACTGGGGCAACGGGCAGTCTAGACAGGCGGCTGAGACCTCACAACCCGTATCTTCGTAGTGGTAAAATTCGGGCACCGCGTCGAGAACAGGACTGGAAGTGATGGGCCAATCTAGTGCGGTCATATCGTTACTCCAAACAAATGTTCTAATATTGCTCAATTAGTTTAGAACACCCGTTCTTAACATGTCAATAGTTTTCAGAACGTATTTTCTATTTACTGGGTTTCAGGCATGAATTAGCCACGAATCCAGTCCAGTACACGTAAAACCCGGAGGTGGCCATAGTGCCTAGCACGCCAGCGGAAGAGCCCAAGATTATTACCGAATATGAAACCATGATGTACAAAAGGCGGGAGAAAATCGCTTACATCATGTTCAACCGATCCCAGGCGCTGAACGCGGTCAACGACCAGTTTGAAGAAGACCTGCATGCAGCCCTGCTGGAGTTTGATCTGGACGATGAGGCCTGGGTGGCCATCATCCACGGCGCAGGTCGCAGCTTCTGCGCTGGAGCCGATGTGAAACAGCGTCTAGTAGCTATGACCTCGGAGCAGGCCGCTCGTAGACAAAAGGGCCCCAACGCAGAGGGCTACACGGGCCGGACCGCCAACTGGAAGCCGATTATCGCCGCCGTCCATGGGTACGCACTGGGCGCAGGTATTGTCATTGCCGTGGAATCAGACTTGATTGTTGCCTCGGAGGATGCCAAATTCGGCATCACCGAGACTAAAAGAGGGTTGCCGGCCGGACGCATATGGGCCAAGGTCAACGCCTTCATGCCCTCCAAGGTTCTCAGCGAAATGGCCCTTACTGGCGAGCATATCGACGCCGCAGAACTGTACCGACTGGGTCTAATCAACCGACTCGTCCCCACCGGGGAACACCTAAGCGCCGCTGAAGAACTGGCGGAGAAGGTTCTCAAATCGCCGCCGTTGGCGACTAGGTCGGTGGTGAAGCTGATCCGGCGTCAGTGGGTCCAGCCAAGCGCCGACGCCGATATGCAGATGCTCCCTCTGAAGCTTCACCTAACAGAAGACTTCAAAGAGGCCAGCCAATCATTTGTAGAGAAACGCCCACCAAAATACCAAGCCCGCTAGTGCCTCAGCCGGCACGAGCAAGTTTTTAGTGTGCATTGCGCAGGGAGATTGTTCTGGTAGTCAGGTGTTAATAGGGCAGTTCAATTGAGTCTCACGAGGAAATATTAATGAAAATCACTGATGTTGAATGCTTGGTACTGGACAAACAGTATCCTTTTGTCCGTATCTACACCGACGAAGGAATTGTTGGCATTGGCGAATGCTTTCGTCGCCTGCCAGAGGTGGTCCGCACCATAGTCGACAAGGTTCTCAAGCCTGTTTTGTTGGACAAAGACCCTATGGACACTGAGGTCCGCTGGCGAGAGATGATCCAAGCTACGTCAGCCTCAGATATGGGTGGCATGGTCCACTGCGCCATCGCCGGCCTCGACATTGCCATGTGGGATATCAAAGGTAAAGCTTTAGGGAAGCCGATCTATGAGCTGCTGGGCGGGAAGGCCAGGGAAAAAGTCCGGATGTACGCCAGCTCCATGCGGCGAGACCTCACACCACTGGAAGAAGCCAAGCGAGCAGTGTCCCTGGTTGAAGAGGGTTACTCCGGCTATAAACTGCATAGCGCTTTGCCTGGAGCCATTGACGACCCGTCCGACCAGACCATTGAAACCGTGCGAGAGGTAAGAGCGGCGGTGGGGCCGGACATCGAGATACTGGTGGACGTTAACGGAGCATTCTCCGCCCACCACGCCATCGAGATTGGAAAGGCGCTGGAAGACCTGGGCGTCTTCCATTTTGAGGAACCCCGTCCCCACTACGACCTGGAGGGCTTGGCGACGGTCGCCGACGCCTTGGACATACCAATTGCGTCGGGAGAAATGATCTATACCCACTGGCAGTTCAAGGACCTGATACTACGCGGGCGAGTCGATATCCTGCAGCCCGACATCGTCAAAGTTCCAGGGTTCACTGAGTTCCAGCGCATTGCGGCGTTGGCCTCTGCGTTTGGCAAGCCCATTACGGTCCATAACATACAGCCGACCCTCAGCGCCGTGGCCCATCTGCATGTTTGCGCCGCTTACGCCATTATCCCTTACGCCCAGGAATACAACATCGAACCAATCTCGATTCGAGATGAGTGGCCCATCCTCAAAAATCCGCTACAGGTTAAAGACGGTTATCTAGACGTTCCGTCTGGCCCCGGCCTGGGTGTAGAACTGGACGAAGACGTAATCAAGCGACTGTCAAACGTCTAGGCCTTGCACCCAAAATCACTTCAGCCAACCAGACCTTACAAGAATGTGCCTAAACAAACTCCGGCATAACTTTCTCGGCGAAGAGGCGGAGCGACTTGGCAGTGACGTCGCCCTCCATGCCCGGCCACTGGGAGCGGAGTATCAGTTCTTCCACGCCGTTTTCTTTGTATTTGTGTATCTCTTCGATGCATTCTTCCGGGCTCCCGATGATAAACCGGCCTTCAAGCACCTGCTCGAACGGCACGTCTATGCGGTCAGCTTTGGGCAGTTCTTGGCTGTGACCCAGGGACGCCCGGTCTTTGTAGAGCCACTCCACTTGGGGCCGAATGATGTCGATGGCCTGCTGTCGGCTCTCTGCCACAAATACCTCACGCCATGCGGCTATGTAGCCGGGCTTGCCGGCCTCTTTAACTGCTGCACGGTACTGAGGAGCCTGAATGCCAATCGTGGGCAGCGTTGACCGTGAGCTGACCAACCAGCCGTCAGCTTCTTTGGCCGCCCGCAGCACGCCCTTCTCCAAGTTGGCCGCCAAGTAGACTTTGGGGCCAGGCTTCTGGATGGGGTCTCCGGCGCCGGGTACGTCGTCAAGATGAAAGTACCGGCCCTCATGGGTGACCCGGTCCTGGTTCCAAAGCTTCTTCATTACTTCCTGGACTTCACGGAATCTGGAGAGCCGTTCCGACTTGGGAATCTCAAACGCTTTGAATTGGAAGTCGCGCCACCCCAGCGCCGGGGCCAGCACGAACTTGCCGCCGGTGATCACGTCCAGGGTGGATATCTGCTCGGCAGCCTCCACTGGGTGATACAACGGCAAGAGGGCGACCATGCCCAACTCCAGCCCCGGAGCCTCAGCAGCCACCCGAGAAAGCAGCATCAGGGGGTGAAAGTCGTTGTTTAGATAACCCGCGCCGGTCCAGAGAGAGTGGTAACCCATCTCTTTTGCCAGCCTTGCCTTGCCCAGCCGGGCTGCCAGACCTTCGGCGCGGGATTGCCCGCGCCGGTCTCCGCCGCCCAGGTTGATTCCAAAATGCATTGTTCCATCCCCTCAATAATCACTGGTTTTTAACACTAAATTCAAGCCTGAAGAGTATAGCAAAGGCATACAAAAAGGCCCGGCAGAATTTACTGCCAGGCCTTTGATATCCGCTCGATTGGGGTGGTAGCGCATTAGGCCCAGGAAGCGCGCCTTCCTAGAACCAAACCGTTTTCCAGTTCCAGTTCTGCCTTCAGGTTGCGGAAGAACAGGAATTTCTTGCAATCTATTGTCATGGATGTGGTGTGCTTCGCCAGATTGGGCAGCAAGAACAGTTCCACACCGTCTTGCTGTATCTTGCGGTACGGAGTAATGTCTCGGCGGGCGATTCGGGTATCGACCGATACCTCAGTGGAATTGCCGCCTCAAGATGTAAAAGAGAGCAAGTCAACGGCCGCTTGACCGCCTTTACTCTGGATATGTTGAACTGCTTCCGGAGTCAAATTTATCTGCATTAGGTACCTCTTTGACCAGTTGCCCCCACCAGCATGTTAGGCAACAATTTCTCCATCGCGAATCTTCTGACGAACCGTTGCTGTTTTCTATGATGCCTCAAATACGAAATAGGTTCAAACTACTTGCAGCTTGCTGGGTATCGGCGTCCGAATCAGCCTTTCAGTTTCAATATCAGGCTGTTGCGGGCGTCCACACTGGCCGGATGAACGGTGCCACCACCCTCAATCCGCTTGGCCATCTCCCTGGAAAGGAATTCCAACAGCGCCAGATCAAGACTTTCCAGAGCCATGTCGTGCAACTTAGCCTGGTAGGAATAGACCGCCGCTTTCTGTGGATCCAGTTTGTCAGCCAGGAAAACCAGCTTACCCAGGGGGTCTAGAGAGGGGTGGGCAGTGGAGTGCCAGCGCACAGCCTCGTAGAGAATATCGTCGTTGAGGTCTTCTTCTTTGCGGAGTAGCTCAGCGCCCACTGGGCCGTGGAGCAACAAGGGGAAATCCTGCTCTACGTCGGAAACCGGCACGTCCAGCTCATATGCCATCCGGATTAGGTCTTCGCCAGGGACGGCACGGCACACGTCATGGGCCAAGGCCCCGAGTTCGGCCTGTTCGAGATCGATCTTATGTGGGGCTGCTAACTCGAGAGCCACATCACGGACACGATAAATGTGTGACTGCAGGCCGTCGGGCAGAGCCTTCAGACGGTCCTGAAGTCTCTGGAGCATGTCGGGCATTTAAGAGCCTACGGGAGCGGGCAGGCCCTAGCCCATTGCTCCCAGTTTCTTGCCACCCAACAGGTGCATGTGGGGGTGGATAATCTCCTGTCCGGAGTCATCGCCCTGGTTTAGCACCAACCGGTAGCCGCTGAGGGCAACGCCCTCACGGCGGGCTATCTCTTCAGCCACAACAAACATGTGACCCATGATTGGAACTTGGCCCGGGCCAACGTAGGCCAGGGAAGCGATGTGCATATTGGGGACAATCAGCATATGCACGGGTGCTTTGGGGTTGATGTCTTTCACGGCGAAGACCCGGTCATCTCGGTAGACCGGGGCAGTGTGCATCGGGTCCTGGGCCATGTTGCAAAAAACGCATTCGTTGGTGGTGGTCATGCCGCGTTCGCCTCTTTAAATTCAAATCGGGGTTATTCACCAGACTTTTTGCCGGCTTTTGGGATATATCAGCCGGTGACTATTCGTCGTCTACGTGCTGAAATGCAATCTCTTTGTAGTAGTTGGCGTCGCCATAGGTCAGTTCGTGGGCCTTGGCCCGGCGAGTGAATAGCTGTAGATCATGTTCTTTAGTGAAGCCGATGGCTCCATGACACTGGTGCGCCGTGCCGCATACGCGGCGATAGGCGGGGCCGATCCAGGCTTTGGCCATTGCGACCTCTTTCTGGGCAGGTAGACCCTCTGCCAGCCGCCACACGGCCTGATACGCGATATTCTTGGAACCTTCAACATCTGTGGCCATCCGCGCGCAGTGGTGCTGCACGGCCTGGAAACTACCGATGGGGCGACCAAACTGGGTTCGGCCCTTGGCGTATTCAACGGTCATTTCTAGCACGGCTTGGGCGCCGCCTAGCATTTCGATGCATTGTGCTGCTGTGGCTCGCATGAGCGCTCGGTCAATGATGGGCCAAGCTTCGCCAACATTTCCAATGACCGCGTCTACCGGCACACTGACATTCTCCAGAGAGACCTCGAAGACTCGTTCGTTGCCCACAGAATTCATGGGTGTAATCGTCAGACCGCTGGTCCCGGCGGGCACCAGGAACAGGGAGATTCCCTCCGCCGGGTCGATTTCTGATGACGTGCGAGCGGCCACGATGATCGTGTCTGCGGTTTCAGCATCTGGCACAAACAACTTAGTGCCGCTAATTTGATAGTTTCCGCCCTGCTCGGTAGCAGTAGCTTCAACACCCCAGGGCTCGAAACTTAGACTGGGCTCGTTGAGGGCCATGGTCATGATAATTGTGCCAGCGCAGATACGACTCAAGATTTCATCTTTTTGAGCGTCGGAGCCGGAATCCAAAACGGTCATGCCGCCTAAAACCACAGTGGAGAAGAACGGCGCAGGGGCTAGGGCACGGCCAAGCTCCTCCAGCAAAACACCAAGATCGGCAAACGTGCCGCCGGTGCCACCGTATTGCTCAGGGAATGCCACACCCGTCCAGCCAAGGGCAATCATCTGACGCCACAATTCATCGGTGTAGCCCTTTGAGTCTTCCTCCATCTGCCTGACCAGGGTTAGAGGACACTCTCGAGTCAAAAAATCTTGGGCGCTGGTCTTCAGCATCTGCTGTATCTCGGTTAGCCCCAGGTCCATGATTTCCTCCGGTTTAAAAGCTTGTTATTTTGAGCGCAACTTGAGCGCGACTAGTATAGCCCATAGCCCATTGTGTGGGTAGTGGGAATGGTTTGTTTCATACCCGGGTTGCCAATGCAACGTTTGGTCTAGGCCTTGCACTTCGTTTGTGAACTTAACAGGTTATCCAAACCCGCTAATGGTATGACCCTGTCCCCGCTCATGGTGATCTACGCGGTATACTTGTCCGTACGCTCCCAATTCAGGCTCAAAGCCGCATTGGCGCCGCTTGGCAACTACCGCGTCTTCGATTCCAAAAGCGACCAAAATATAAACCAGCGAGTAGAACCAATGCAGATTGACCTTCGTATCGCTTCATCCAAACCTGTCGCCGAAATTGTAGATTTCGCCCGGCGTTGCGAGGAGGCAGGTTTCTCCGGTTTGGGGTTCGTCGACTCCCACACTTTTCTCAGGGATGTCTATGTGGTGATGGCCCAGGTGTTGCAGCATACCGAACGCATACGTGTGCGCCCTGCCGTCACCTGTCCGGGACCGCGACACACCTCGGTCATCGCATCGGTGGCTAAGACGGTGCAAGAACTGGGACCGGACCGCTTCGAGTTGTGGCTTGGCCGTGGCGGCTCGGCCAACTTCCTGGTCGGGCTGTCTGGGCTACGTCTGGCAGAGATCAGGAAGGCCATCGTCGAGATCAAAGCGTTCATGGCCGGGGATTGGGATGTCTACCAGCCTGCAGAGTCAGTGCAGAAGTATGGCTCTGAAACCGGCACTTCCAAAAGGGCAGAGCACGTGCGTTTGTACCACGGAGGCGGAGAGCCCTTGCCTGTGTACCTGACTGCCAGCGGACCGCTGAACGCCAGGCTCGCTGGAGAACTGTGCGACGGGGTCCTCATCCATCCTGCCATGGCCAACGAAGAGCAGATCGGAGCGCTTCGCCAATGGGTTGCAGAAGGGGCGGCCTTGGCCGGACGGCAAGCGTCCGATGTACACGAGGTTTTGCAGATGGAGGGGCTCGTCCGGGACACTCTGAAGGATGCGGTCCGGGCCTGGAGCCCCCGGCTAGTCACTCCCTTAGCCAAGCCCAGCGGCCAGGAATGGCTGAACCAACTGGGAATCGATTACGATCTATCGTCCTTCAAGGAAAAACTTCAGGAGGCGGCAGCCAAGTTCCTGACATTTTATCCTGACAACAACCACATGGAAGACTGGCAAGCGGCCGAGAAGGTGGCCGAAGTCGTGCCCTACGAGCTACAGGAAGCATTGGTCGAGAAAACCGCCATTGCAGGAGACCCGGACTTGGTCACCCGGCGCATGAAGGAGCTGGAAGCGCTTGGGATACACCACATCTATCTGTACCCAGCCGAGAGCTTCACCTTGCCCGAGCATGAACTCCGCGCCTTCAAAGAGGTTATCGGTCCTGCTTTTAACTTATCCTGATAGCCACCAAAGCGCCAATTGGTGTGGGATTCAAGCATAGTGGTGGCGACGCTGGCGTGTCCCGATCGAACCGACAAATACGATAGACCTAGAGTGCCCCTTCAGCTTCCAACGATGACACTTCTTCGGCGCTCATGCCGCCCAACGTGCAAAGTATCTCTAAATTGTGCTCACCCAATAAAGGGGCAGTGTAATCACGACGCTTGCTGGGCCTTTTGCTGTAAGGTGGTGTTTAGGCTTCGGCTGGCTCTACTTCCACAACTATCTCAACCGGCGTGTTGCGGGCGACGATTATCTCCATGTCATCAGCGCCGTCGTTGATGGGTTGGTGGACGGCTTCCGCAGGCACGTAAATGAAATCGCCGGGGCCGATGGTCAACTCGGTGTCCAGGTTGTTCCCAATCACAAATCGACCGTGACCCTTGATTACGTAGATGGCCGACTCGCAGTTCACGTGATAATGAGCGCTAGATGCACAGTGGGGCGGGATGGTTGCAATGGCCAAATGGATGCCTGTGGAGCCGGTCAGCTTTTCGGACACTCCGGCCAGACGGGTCATGGCTCCGGACTTAATCTCTACTTCCAGGCCGTCTGGATGGACAACACTTATTTCTTGTTTGTTATCTGGCATTTCAAACTCCGCTTATTTCTGGCTAGATGGCCCGGACCATCTGGTCCAACTTGTCGATGGCCTGTTTGATGTTGTCTTGCGAGTTGGCATACGAGAGGCGGACGTACCCCTCGCCGAACTCACCGAAGGCACTGCCAGACAATAGCGCAACTCCAGCTTGGTTCATCGCGCGATCCTCGAACTCAGCACTAGTCAGCCCGGTGCCTTTGATGCTAGGGAAGGCGTAGAACGCTCCTTCTGGTTCTGGGCAATTCACCCCTGGGATACTTCTCAGGCCATCTGCGATGAGTCGGCGGCGTATTCCAAACTCGGCGATCATAGCCTCGACTTCATCCTTGGGACCTTCCAAGGCCGCGACTGCCGCCATCTGAGTGAAAGAAGCAGCACAAGAAACGCTGTTCACGGCCAATTTCACTATGTGGGGCACCAATTCTTCTGGGAGTATCCCATAGCCCATGCGCCAGCCAGTCATCGCATAGCTCTTGGAGAACCCGTCCAGGATGATCGTCCGTTCCTGCATGCCGGGGATGGAAGAAATGCTGTAGTGCTCTCCGGTGTACAAGATATCTTTGTATATCTCGTCGGCCATTACATACAAATCAGGGTGTTGCTTGACGATGCCGGCGATGGTCTCCAATTCCTCTTTGGTGAGGGCCGACCCGCAGGGGTTCTCCGGCGAGTTGATGATAATCAGGCGTGTTTTATCCGTAATCAGGCCGGGAAGGGCGGCAAGATCGGGATGATAGTCCTTCTCTTCCAGAAGCTGCATTGGCACCGGAGTGGCGCCGCAGAACTTTATCATGGACTCATAGATTGGGAAGCCGGGGTTGGGGTAGATAACCTCAACACCCGGTTCTGCCAGGGCCAGCAGCACGTAAAACATGATTGGCTTGGCACCCGGCGTGACCACTACGTTGGCTGGGTCGGTGTTAATTCCGCGCACTTCGCCACTGTTTCTGGCTATGGATTCTCGCAATTGAGGCAGCCCAGCCGTCGGACCATAGTGGGTGAAACCATCGGCAATGGCCTTCCTGCCAGCTTCGACAATATGCTTAGGAGTTTCGAAGTCGGGTTCACCTATTTCGAGGTGAATAATCTCTTTACCCTGGGCCTCCAGGGCGCGGGCTCTGGCAAGTACTTCAAACGCTGACTCTGTGCCCAAGTCATTCATTCGGGCAGCAACTGTCATAGATCCTCCGGAATCAAGGGTAAATACTGGTAGCGCGCTGGTGATGGAAATCGACTAGGTGTTAGTCCGATTGGACCTGGTTCTCCGTGCGGACTGAAAGCCCGTAAATCTTGATAAAACCCTCTGCTGATTTGTGGTCAAAATTGTCAGCGCGGTCGTAGGTGGCCAGGTTGTAGTTGTACAGGGCTTTGGGCGCCTGCCGCCCAACTACCACGCAGCTGCCTTTGTGCAGCCTCACCCGTACATCACCAGTAACAAACCGCTGAGTGCTCTGGATGTAGGCGTTCAAATCAACCCGGTGAGCCGTGAACCACAGGCCGTTGTAAATAACATCCGCGTATTCCTGGGCAACGCGGGCTTTCATCCGAGCCTGGTCTTTGGTCAGTGTCATTGCTTCCAGAGAGGTGTGCGCCGCGTGCAGCAAAGTAGCAGCCGGGCACTCATAGATCTCTCGGGATTTGATACCGACCAATCGGTTTTCCACATGGTCGATGCGCCCAATCCCGTGGGTGCCAGACAGTGTGTTCAGGTGATTGACCAGGTCAACTCCGCCCATGCTCTCGCCGTCCACGGCAGTCGGGATGCCCTCTTCAAAGTGAATCTCAACGTAGGCAGGGTCGTCGGGGGTGTTTGCCACCGGGCTGGTCCAGAGGTAGGCATCTTCCGGGGGTTCCAACCAGGGGTCTTCAAGTTCTCCAGCTTCAACGCTGCGGCCCCAGAGGTTCTCATCAGTAGAGAATCGACTGCGGTTGGCGTTGATGGGTAGGTTTCGTGCCTGGCCGTATTCGATCTCATCCTCACGGCTCATGCCCCAGTCACGGATGGGAGCAATGACATCAATCTCCGGACCCAGGGCGGCGATGCCGACTTCGATCCGGACTTGGTCGTTACCTTTGCCGGTGCAACCGTGGGCAATCGCGTAGGCTTCACGTTCTTTGGCTACTTCCACCAAGTAGCGAGCAATCAGCGGGCGTCCCAAAGCCGTGGCCAAAGGGTATTGTTCTTCGTAGATGGTCCCAGCTTGAAGGGACGGGAATAGAAACTCGTTGACCAAGGTCTCCCGGCCGTCTACGGTGATTGCTTCCGACGCTCCGATGCTCAGCGCTCGTTGACGAATAGGCTCAAGTTCCACCATTCCCAGGTCAATGGTCAGTGTGATTATGTCTGCGTCGTACTTTTCCTGCAGCCACGGGACAGCCACTGTGGTGTCCAGACCCCCGCTGTAGGCCAACACGATTTTTTGTTTCGCCATGATTTGGTTTGGTTGCTCCCTAAATTCGCTTAACTTAGATTGACGTCAGGCGTTCAATTCTTCCAAAAACTCAACCGAAGTTATTTCTGCGTCCCACAGTGTCTTTCGAACCAGCCCTCGGCTAATGTCCTGACCAGGATGCACCGGCACCGTTACCACCTTTTCATCTTGATGTCGAAGACGGCCGTGGCTCCCACCTTGACCTATCACCTGGAACCCAAGTTTTTCCAATACCTCGATTACATCTTGAGTCTGTAGTATCGGAAGTCGAGCCATCAGAGCTTAGATTTCTATTTTTTGAATTCCGACGAATTTCGGCAGATCAACGTCTTGGTCTTCGAGGCACAATTCGATGACTTCTTTCATATTGGTCATGAGTTCATCAATCGTTTTGCCCTGGGTGTAACAGCCCTTCAGATGAGGGACTTCGCCGACGAAAAACCCATCTTCGTCCTTTTCGGTTAATACGTAAAACTCGCGGTTTGCCATCGCAATCTCCAGTTCTGAACCACAGACTAGCCAGACTAAATCGTAGCTAGGGCGTCGCCCAGGCGCTCCATGCCCTGATCAATCTCTTCCTTAGTGACGGTCAGGGGCGGCATAAAGCGAATGGTGGTGGGTCGGGGCGCGTTGAGCAGGATTCCGGCTTCGTTGGCCGCGGTCAGCACCTGGGGTGAGATGTCGCTCTCAAACTCCATGGCGGCCAGCAGACCCTTGCCCCGGACATCAGAGATGAACGAGAACCGGCTTCTCAGGTCGTTAAGTCTGCCAAGTAGATAGGGTTCCATCTCCTTGGTCTTTGCCGGGATGTCATTATCGATGAGGAACTTGGTACCGGCGTAGGCTGCAGCGGTGGTCAGCATGTTGCCGCCAAATGTGGAGCCGTGGTCGCCCGGAACCAGAGCCATACAGTGTTCCTTGGACATGAAAGCGCCGATTGGCGTGCCGAAGCCTAAGCCCTTGGCCAAGGTCATTACGTCGGGCTCAATGCCGTATTCCTGGTAGCCAAACAAGCTGCCCAGGCGGCCCATGCCAGTCTGGACCTCGTCAAGAATCAGTAGAATGCCCTGTTTGTCGCACCAGTCCCGGACCCGTTTCAGGTAATCGTCAGCGGGAATTATTACGCCAGCCTCACCCTGCACCGGTTCGATCATTACCGCCGCAGTCCGTTCGTTGGTGGCCTCCATAATGGCTTCCACATCGTTGTAATTAACGTGAACGAAACCGGGCTGTATGGGAGTGAAATTTTCTTGGTAGTGGGGTTGGCCAGTGGCGGCCAACGTGCCCATGGTGCGGCCGTGAAACGAGTTTAAAGCCGTGATAATCTCGTAGGCTCCGTCACGGTTCAGCTTGCCGTAGCGACGGGCCAGTTTCATGGCCCCCTCATTAGCTTCTGCTCCGCTGTTGCCAAAGAAGACTAGGTCCAATGCGCTGTTCTCGACCAGGGTCTCCGCAAGCTGCAATTGGGGAACGCTATAGAACTGGTTGGAGACCTGCATCAGAGTGCCGGCCTGCTCCGCAATGGCCTTGGTAACGGCGGGATGACAATGACCCAATTGGTTCACGGCCCAACCGGCCACAAAGTCTAGATACTCTTTGCCATCGGCGTCCCAGGCTCGGGTGCCTTCACCCTTGACCAGCACCACCGGTTGGCGGCGCACCGTCTGGGCGTAATACTTCTTCTCAATCTCGATCCAATCGCTGCTCTTGGTCATTCCGGGTCTCCTCCACCATTTCGATCTTGGTCAGTGCGAGTTTCGATTTTTGACTAATGGGGGTCTTGGTCTAGGTTTTCTCGTAGGCGTTCAACAGCCTCTTGAAGTTCTTTTAATGCCTTGTCCAGCTCGGTGACCGTTTCTTCTATTAATCTAAGGTCGTCCGACGCAGGGTTTAATAGGACGTCCTCGGGAGTGCCAGTAAGGGGAGCTTTGCCCTCGAGCAGCATGGCCAGTCCTTCACCAACGCTGTCGGCCATGACAACATTACTGCCGTCGGCCAGAATCACCTTCTTTAATTCCGGAAATGCCAGCACTTCCGACTGCAGGTACAAAGGCTCCACATAGATTATCGCATCGCCCACTGGTATGACCAGTAGTTGGCCTCGGACAATCTGGGATCCGGCTCCGTCCCACAATGTGAATTGCTGTGAGATGGACTGGTCGTTCTCAATCCGGGCTTCCACCTGAGCTGGCCCATCAACCTGCGGGTCGGTCGGCACGGTGAAGGCGCTTAGCTTGCCGTAGCTATCACCGTCATTTTGGGCAATCAGCCAACCAACAAGGTTTTTCTTCTCGCCTGCCGGACTGAAGGGCAACATTAACACAAACTCTTCCCGCTCGCCGCCGGGCATCTGCAAAATGAGATATGAGGGGTGGACTTCAACTCCACTCCGGCCAAAGCGGGTGTCTTGGGGTACGGCCCATTGGTCAGCCTGGTTAAAGAAAACCTGGGCGTCCGTGATGTGATAACGCAGGTACATGTCTGCCTGGGGAGAGAACAAGCCGTTGGGATAACGAATGTGGGCCTGCAGGTCGACTGGCATCTGATCAAAATCCAGGAACAAACCAGGGAACGCCCGGCGGTACATCTGCAGGAGCGGGTCGCTGGTGTCAATCACATAGATGAAGACCTCGCCGGTAAACGCGTCTACCACCGCCTTAACGCTGTTGCGGATGTAGTTGAACCCTTCTTCTGTCCGAGTTGAGTACGGGTAACGGCCGGTGGTGGTAAATGCGTCTTGCATCCACAACAGTTTGCCCGCTTCATCCACCACCGGATACGGGTCGTCGTCCATAGTCAAAAATGGTGCCAGTGCGTGCACGCGTTGGCTGATCTGACGTCGGTACTGGATGCGAGTGTCAGACTGAATCTGATCGCTGAGTAGGATATTGATGTCGGCAAATTGCCAAGCGTAAGCAAATCGACGAAAAGTGGAGCCAATCTTAACTCCTCCAAAGCCGTCGTAATGCACTTCCCTGCCTGACGGGTCAATTTCCGGGGCAGTGGTATTCACCAGGGCAAACGGCGTCGGGGACTCCCCGTAATACAGTTCAGGCTGCTCAATGGGTATCTCGCCGCGGATGGGTATGTCTTGAATCAGGAACTCAGGACGCCCTTCTTCAGGGGTGAATCCGGTGGCCGGACTCATGGCCACACCATAGCCGTGGGTGTACTGAAGTCTGCGGTTCACCCAGTTGCGGGCGTCCTCGGGCAGGTTATCCGGGTCCAACTCCCTGGCAGCCAACAACACCTGTTGCAACTGACCATCCAACACGTAACGGTCCGAGTCCATGTTCAAGAAGTTGTAGTACAGCTCCATGAATTGGAGTTGGTTGTACGCATCTTGCAGCGGTTCCACATCCCATAGCCTGATGTTTTCAATGACTCCTGGGTTGTTGGCTATCAGATCGGCACTGATGTCACCCACCGCTGGAACGGCCACCCGTTCTACCTGATCCAACTGGTATGCAGAGCGAGTAGCCTCAATGTTCCGTTCTATATATATCTGCTCTCGCTCAAATTCGTTAGGGTCTACCTGAAACCGCTGAAACAGCGCCGGGAACGCCAGGTTGGCCAGCAAGAACATGATTATCCAGAGACTGAAAGAACCGGCCATCAACCGCAGGCCACCAAAATAATGGCTGAAGAGAAATGCGGCTGCGGCCAGAGACGCTATGGCGGTCATCAACCAGAGCACCGGAATTCGAGCGTGAACATCCGCATAGCCCGCCCCGGCCAGCAATCCTCCAGACGATACAACCAACTCGTAGATTGTCAAGACGTGCCCGGCAGCAATACTCAACATGAGGAGCCCACCGAGTATGCCAATGTGCTTCAACATCCTGGGCGCCACAAAGAAGTTAAGGCCCCTGAGCCCGTAGATACCGGCATAGAGAAGAAGTGACATCACCACGGACGTAATCAGGATGCCCATTATCCAGTTCTGAATGAAGTTGAGCATCCGCAGGGTCACGATGAAGAAAGAAACGTCCTGGCCAAATTGAGCATCGGACACGCCAAAGGACACCTTGTTCAGGAAGAGCAAGAAGACTTCCCATCGCCCCGACGCCGCCGAGCCAAACACCAGTGCCGCAGTCAATACGGTGATAACTACTGCCCCTATCAGGAGGGCGCGCAACAGCCGCATTGTGTCGTCGGACACCGGAAGTGTGGAAGGGCCACGCGAGAACCGGAAGGTAAAGTAGAAATTTACGATCAAGACGGCCGCCGTGACTGCCGTGCCACCAATGAAAAGCCAAAGTTTCATTGCCAGAATCTTGGTGAACACGTCGCGGTGGCCCAGCTCGCCGTACCACAGCAGGTCTGTGTAGACCGTGCGCAGCCACCAGAGAATCAGGAAGGAGAAGAGCAGGCCCACGGCAATTATGCAGCTATTGCGCACCCGTCGCAGGACAACATCCGAGACCCCCGGTAAACTCGGGCCATCTGGATCTTCGGCGTCGTTTGTCAGGTCGTAACTCATAATCTATTCGAGTACTGGCAGCGCTGGTTAAACCTTTGCGCCAACCAATAAAATTGCCCGCCTATCTGCGGGCGCTCCTAAAGTCGCTAACAATTGTAGTCCCAGTGGAATTCCCTCTGATGCACTCCATGAGGGCATCGGGTTGCCGTCCGTCGATGATGTTTGCCACTGGCGAGCGTTCAAGCGCCCGTAGGCAGGCAGACAACTTGGGAATCATACCGCCCTGGATAACTCCGGAGTTGGAAAGTATGTTGGCGCGGCGTCGGTCCAGACGCCTGATTACCCGACCACCGCCGTCCATCACGCCGGCAACGTCGGTCAGAAATACCAGTTGCTCGGCCTCCAGGGCGTAGGCCAGTTCCCCTGCCACCGTATCGCCGTTGATATTCAATGGACTGCCGGCATTCTCTGATCCGTCACGCACATGAACGCCAATGGGCGCAATCATGGGTATGAAGCCGCTGTCCAGCACGGCTCGGATCAATTCACCGTTGATGGTAGTTACCTCTCCGACAAAGCCCAGGTCCGGGTTGCCAATCTTGGCTTCAACCGTGCAGCCATCAACGCCACTTAAGCCGACCGAACGTCCGCCAAACTCATGGATCAAAGACACGAGCTCTTTGTTAATCAACCCACCTAGCACCGCAACCACAATCTCCAGGCTGGGCGCGTCTGTAACCCGCAGTCCGTTGACAAAGTTGGGCGCCAGACCCTGCCGCTGCATCCATTGGGAAATAACGTTGCCGCCACCGTGAACCACAACTACCTCTTGACCTTCCTGCTGCAAGCGGACCAAGTCTTTTAGGCTGGTGTCGTGGCTTCCCAGGGTGCTGCCACCGATCTTTATGACTATTGGTTTTTTAGTCGACTGCTTAGGTGGATCGCCCGCCAATTCTTCCTCCAAACGCAAACGGTTCTAATCAAAGAACCTCAGTAAATAATCAAAACTAAGGCAAATATTTTGTCTGAAATAGGGTCGCATGGGTGTGGAATCGGCTGCTGAAAGGGATCCGTACTAGCCGTTGGAAACACGATAAGACTGTCGTTGTGGTTATCAGTTGAAGCGGCCGTCCCACGCCCAATTATTTAATTGGAAATTGGACGCAAACAGGTGTTAGCGTTACGGGACGTGATAAACGCCTGTCCCTGTTTAAGTCGTGTAGGCACTGTTGATGACCACGTATTCTTCTGTGAGATCGCAGCCCCATGATGTGGCCCGACCGTCGGCAAGGTTTAGGTTGACGCCAAAGGTGACTTCATCGCCACGCATCAGCGCCACGACGGCGTCTCTATGGAATGGAACTGGTTTGCCCGCTTCCATGATGCAAACGCCGTTGATGTAAAGGTCTATATTCGATTCGACAGTCTCGGCCCCGCTGCGGCCGATGGCCATGATTAACCGCCCCCAGTTGGGGTCAGAACCGTATACCGCCGATTTTACGAGCAATGAAGAGGTGATTGTCTTGGCAGCCATCCGAGCGTCTGCCAGGTTCCGCGCGCCTTCGACCTCAGCAACTATTAGCTTGGAAGCGCCCTCGCCGTCCTGGGCCAATTGACGGGTCAACTGGACCAAAACCTCGGTCAAAGCATCTTTGAACGCCCCAGCGTCTTCACTGGAGGAGGTCAGGGTAGTGTTGCCTGCCGCTCCGTTGGCTAGGACTATCAAGCTATCGTTTGTGCTGGTGTCGCCGTCGATGTCCAGCATATTCAGTGTGCTATCAGCGATATCAGGCAATATAAAACGTAGGAAATCCTGGTCTACAGCGGCGTCGGTGGCCACGAAGCACAACATGGTTGCCATGTTGGGATGAATCATTCCGGAGCCTTTGGCTACGCCAGAGATGTTGATATCAGTGCCACCCAGATTGATCGTGACGCCGGTTTCCTTGGTCCGGGTGTCGGTGGTCATCATTGACCGGGCCAGAAAGTTACCGCCGTCGTCCGACAATTCAATCTCATCGACGCCTTTTTTAATCAGTGTCATAGGCAGTTCAACGCCAATAACGCCGGTACTGAAGACCAAGACCTCTTCAGGTTTGACTCCAAATCCTGCGGCGGCCACGGCTGCCATCTCTTTGGCGTCAATATAGCCTTGCTCGCCCACGCCTGCGTTGGCGATTCCGGAGTTAACAACCAGGCCACGAACTGAACCGCCAGCTGCGATGGTCTCACGATTCACAGTGACTGACGGAGATACCAGAGAGCTCTTGGTAAACACTCCCGCTACCGAGCAGGGGGTGTCCGATAGGAGCATGCCCATGTCCATTTTGTCTTCAGAAAAGGTCTTGATACCCACATAGGTAGCCCCAGCTTTAAAGCCTTGGGCGGTGGTAATGGTGCCGCCTTCCACAGGGGTGATTGGGCCAGCCATGGAGTTACCTTCCTTAGATATTCTAGTGTGTAGTTCTAGCCACACGGTAAAGGGCCTTTATCCGTGCCTGAGCAAGCACCGAGTATATCACAAGATTATCACCA
>DUCU01000036.1 GCA_012959605.1 Dehalococcoidia bacterium
CCTCGGGGTTGGTCAGCTTCGCCATCGCCGGTAAGGAGCCAATTCCCATCGTGGAGCAACTCTGGGAGAACCACCGCCTGGTAGTCCGGCAGGTGGGCCACCCTGCCGGAGTCCGGGCATCCTTACATTTCTTTAACACCGAAGCAGAAGTTGATCTGCTAGTAGACGGAGTCCGAGAACTAGCAAAATAAACTTAAAATTCCATCTGAACCCAAAAGCGCCGCAAGAACAATTCTTGTGGCGCTTTTTTCTTTCCTCAGTCTCGTTCCACCAACCATTAGTATGCAGGCGTCCAAAACTAGGCGCATTCAATCCCACTCCTCGCATCAGCGACAAAACCCGGCCGTGCCAGTGCCAGCCGGATGGAGGTGGATTTAGGGTACATATGGCCCTATAGAACGGCCTTCAAATAAGGGAATACGACCTTGGTAAACCTGGGAGGAGGCAGCAGATATGTACGAGAAAATATTGGTTCCGCTGGATGGTTCCAAGACCGCCGAGACGATTTTGCCCAACGTTGTGCGAATCGCCCGTGAATCAAAGTCCAAGGTAGTGTTGTTCACGGTAGACGCTCCGGATTCGTCCGGTGGTAAAGGCGCTTCGTCTTGGAGCGACATGGGGAACGCCCTGGCGACCCTGCAAAAGCCCGACGCCGCTATGAAGGCGTATCTGGACATAGCTGCCAATATGTTGTCTGAGTTGGGAGTAGACGCGCTCACCGTCACGGCTGATGGCGACGTGGCGGCAGCAATTCTGGCTTACGCCAACGACAATGGCTGCGACCTGATTGCCGTGTCCACCTGAGGCCGTTCAGCGCTGCGCCGTGGGCTGATGGGCAGCGTCACGGACGTGGTTGTGCGGGCGTCAAAGGTGCCCGTGCCGGCCGTTGGTCCTAACAGCGTACAAGGCAAAGACTTGGACGGCGCGATTCGCAGCGTGGCCGTGCCTCTTTACGGATCAGAGATGGCTGAAACTGCCTTGCCTCACGTGGAAAGACTGGCGTCGTTGCTTTCCCTGGAAGTCGTTCTCCTTTGAGTTGTTCGGATGGTTCTCTGGGTGTACGGCGCGCACGAACGAGTGCCGCTGGACACCACAGAGATTGAAGAGGCCCTGGAGTTGGAGCACGGGAATATCTGAATGCGATTGAATCCAGGCTCAAGGCCAAAGGCATTGAGTGCCGGGGCGAGGTTATGCACGGGGTGCCTTAGGACAAGATTGGGAACTTCGCTGGGAAGTCGCATGACACCATGGTAGCTATCTCCACTCATGGTCGGTCGGGTATCGCAAAATTGGTTCTGGGCAGCGTGGCAGACATGCTGATCAGATCGCTGGAAACGCCGGTGCTAGTGGTACGGCCTCTCTAGTTTCGAAAATGGCCTCGGGCCTATGCCAAAGAACCAGAAGGCAAGCCCGGGGCCGGGCCAGGGCTGGGATATGGTTTGTGACCGATGGTCCAATTTGGGGGTGCTGTTGACCCCAACTGTATGGGGGAGCCATTGTTAATGTTGCCAGCTAACGAGAGGGTTTCTGGTTTTGGGCGCCGCTTCGAGATTTGGATAATCTCGAATTAGGCGCGTGATTAGGCGCTACTTTGTACTGTCTTTCCTCCCAAGGACTCGGTACGGAGCGGTGCCGATAGGTTAGAGGTCTCATCGCCGGGGTATTGGTGAGATCTCTATTTTTGTGTCTAATTTGGGATGCCGAGTTTAGTATGCTGGTTTAATTAACGGTGAGTTTGCCTTGCAGGGTGCCTGGCGGGTAGTGTTCCAACCACCAACGGGCAATCTCATCGCGCCTGGCAAACCAAACACCTGGAAAAGTCTTGGTGTAATTGAGGAACCGTTCAACCGCCCTGGATCGGGCTGGGCGACCGGCGATACGGCAATGCAATCCAATGGACATCATCTTGGGATGCTCTGCGCCCTCCTGATACAGGCAATCAAAGGTCTCCTGCAGGTACTCGTAGAAATCGGTGATGCTGACCAGACCGCCGCGCCAGAACCGGGCGTCGTTGGTCTCCATGCTGTAAGGGATTACCAGCCAGGGCTTGCCCAGTGCCTCTACGTAATAGGGCAGGTCATCGTTCAGACCGGCGCTGTCGTATAAGAACCCGCCTTCATCCACCACCAGGTTTCTGGTGTTGAGGCTGGGGCCGTAGCGGGTGAACCAGCCAACCGGACGCTCCCCCGTGGTGCGCTCCAAAGACGCCACGGTCTTGGCGATGGCCTCACGCTCGGAGTCAATGTCTTTTAGGTGATACTCCTCCCACCGGTAGCCGTGGCCGCAGACCTCATGCCCTTGGGCAGTTATCTCTCGAGCGACCTCGGGGTTGCGTTCCAGAGCCAAGGCGCAGGAAAAGAATGTTGAGCTGATTTCATGGCGTTGAAACATGTCCAACAGACGCCAAACGCCCACGCGGCTTCCGTACTCAAAGAATGATTCATTGTTCAGGTCCCGGTCTTGCGGCGGAACGGGTGACGGCACTTCACCGTTGGTTTCATGGTGAGGGTCGCCGTCCATCGTGGAGTATTCGGCCCCCTCTTCATAATTGACCACCACAGATATGGCGATTCTGGCGCCGTTGGGCCACTCAATCTTGGGCACGTTCTTTCCGTAACCAATCAGATCACGCTGCATGGGGCATCCTCCTATCTCTCTGTGCTCCAAGACCTTTGGTTCACAGTTTAAAAAGCAGGGCCATTATATATCCAGAGCGGCGGCGTCCCTATGCTAGAATCGGACACGTCTTCAAACAAGCCTAACGCCAGCCTCACGCAAGGTGCAACATGACTGAGAAAATCACACCGGACTTGGTATACAAGCTCAAATCTGTGGGAGACCCTGCGTTATCGCCAAACCGCTCTCTGGTGGCCTACACCCTGGGTTGGGTTGATGCAGATAGTTTGGGCAGCCGGTCACGCGTCATGCTGATGAACACCAACAGCGGGGAGAGCCGTGAATTCACGCAAGGCGACAAAGACTCCGCCTCCAAATTCTCTCCAGACGGCCATAACCTGGCGTTCTTGCGCTCTGACGATGGCAAACCAGCCCAAGTGTGGGCCATGGCTGTGGGCGGCGGCGAGGCCCGTCAATTGACGCAATTGGCCAAGGGCGTGTTTGACTACGTTTGGTCTCCGGATGGGAACAATTTGGTGATCTGCGCCGACGTCGACCCGGGCGGCAGCGATCCTGGCGACTCGAACGGAATACCCCAGGTTACAGTGGTGCAGCGGGTGCGCTACCGCTACGACACTCTGGGCTGGAGGGGGGACTCTCACTTCCACCTGTTTGTGCTGGATTTGGAAAGCTTGGCGATTCGACAGGTGACAGACGGCGACTGGGATGACCTTGGACCCGTCTGGTCTCCGGATGGCTCAAAGATAGCTTTCATGTCTGGCCGCCGGGATGACAGAGACTTTTTGGCACTTAGTGAGGCATACACGGTCTCCGTAGCAGGAGGTGAGCCATCGTTAGTATCAGAGGGCTTGTACAGCGTGGGGGCCGTTGTGTGGTCACCAGACGGGCAGCAACTGGCAGTTGTGGGGTCGGACGCTCCGGAAGGCATGGTGCTCTGGCAAGGCTGGCTCTACATCTTGGAAGCAGGTAAAGAGCCGCGCAAGCTAACCGATGATGCGATTCGGCCTTATCTTGGATTCCCGCCAGTGACGCGCCCGGCGTCTATCTACTGGACTGTCAGCAACCAGATTATGTTTCTGGGAGAAACCAACGGGGAGTCTTTCTTGTATCAAACGGCGTCGGAAGGCGGCAAGACTGAAACGCTCTGGGGCGGAGATTGCCTAGCAACAGGACTGACCCTTGACCAGAGTGTGGACCAAGCCGTGGTGACCGTTACCGCCCCGGATTCTCCCGGGGACCTCTACCAGATTGACCTCGCGATTGGCGGAAGCATCAAGCTATCTGGTCACAACGACTCGTACATGGCTGAGCACACGGCGGCGGAGTTGGAGAAATTCTGGATCATGCGCCCAGGGTTTGAGGTGGAATGTAGGTTGTATTTTCCACCAGACTTTGATGAAGACAAGTCCTACCCTTTGGTGCTGGATATTCATGGCGGTCCCAACGGAGCGTTTTACGACTCATTTGTTCCGGCGCAGCAAGTGTTGGCATCTGATGGGTACTTGGTTTTAGCAGTAAACCCCAGAGGTTCTTCCACATACGGCACTGATTTCATGATGGCGGTGCTGGGCGATTGGGGCGGCGAGGATTTCAATGATTTGATGGCTGCGGTGGATCAGGTACTCAAGCGTCCGTACGTCGACCAAGACCGGCTGGGAGTGCACGGTTATAGCTATGGCGGGTACATGACCAGTTGGACAGTGGGTCACACAAACCGGTTCAAGGCCGCGGTGGTGGGCGCTCCCTGCATTAATCTGCACAGCATGTACGGCACGTCAGACATTGGTATTAGCTTTGGCGAGGCCCAATGGGGCGGGTCGATAGCTGACGCTGCGGGCAAGATGCTGGAGCGTTCACCCATTACTTACGCTGCCAACGTGGATACTCCGGTGTTGCTGCTACATGGAGATGCGGATGCTCGCTGCCCGATCAGCCAGAGTGAGGAGTACTTCACGGCTCTGAAGCGTCTGGGTAAAGAGGTGGAGTTCGTGCGCTTTCCCGGTTGTTCTCATCAGTTTCCCAGGCTGGGTCATCCTAAGCTGCGTGAGGAATACCTGGCCCGCACCCTGGGTTGGTTCAACCGATTTTTGGTCTAGGCTAGAGTCTGCGAATTTGACATCTGAGGGCCAAGTTACTAACTTGTCCCTCAGCAGTTGCAAGGATCATAGTATGGCTGTTTCTTGGCCTAATCCCATTTCGTCGAGTATGCGAAGACTTCTAATCTCTGCGTTAGTGGTTGGACTGTGAGTGGCTGGGCTGAAGATGTAATCGCATTCCCGGCAGCGGAATACGTTGTTGTCGTCTTGTTGTTTCTTTTCCAGAGGGATCAGTCTGGGAGACTGGTAGTGTCGGCAATGCAAAGAGTGTTACCCCCAACAGATGGAGATTACATAAAAAGAACGAACCCTTGAGTAAGGGTCCGTCCC
>DUCU01000037.1 GCA_012959605.1 Dehalococcoidia bacterium
CAACGCTGCTGACTTCAGACATCAGCCACGCCTTGCTCACCGACCTGGCTGAGGGCGAAAGCCATGCTTCCCTAAATGAATTGGCCAAAGAATTACTCACCGATTCGAGCCCGTTTGATGCCGCCAAGCACGTGCGCAATATCACCCAGATTGGCCAAAGCTCCGGTTGGGATATGCTGACCGGAATGCTGGCAGGACTACTGCCGGTAATCCACCGAGCATGAACAATTTTATCTCCTACTGCTGCCTAAATTGACCGGAGTTGAACCCATAGACATCAAGGAAAAAATACAAGCTGCCAACGCAGAAGCGTTCAACCGCATCGTGTCCGCTGACCCGGTGCTCGTGGACATTCGACCTGCAGGGGAAGTTGTTCCCGGCTTGGAAGACCGCATGGTTCTGCACTCTGGCCCGCCAGTGGAATGGCGGAACATGAGCGGAGCACAGAAAGGTGCGGTCATCGCCATGGCCATCTTTGAATGCTGGGCTGACGACATTCAGAGCGCTGAGGAGTTACTCAGCGGTGGCGGAATAAAACTGGAATCGAACCACCATCACGACGCGGTTGGCCCTATGGCCGGGACCATCTCCAAGTCACTACCTGTCTACGTGGTGGAAAACCGCGCCTACGGCAACCGGGCGTATTGTCGATTGGTGGAAGACCAGCAGCAGTTTGGCAACTACCACACTGAGGCCATCGATGGACTCCGCATGTGGCGGGATGTCTGGGCTCCTTCCTTGGGGCAAGGTATCCGGCATATGGGCGGCCTGAGCCTCAAGCCAATCATAGCTAAGGCCCTGCAGATGGGGGACGAGCTACACAACCGCCCCAACGCCGCCAGCGCGATCTTCGCAGGAGCCATGGGCGTTCCGATGATTGAATCTGGTGTTACCACCACCGATCTGACCAGCACCCTAAGTTATATCTCGGGTCATGACCTGCTGTTCTTGGGGCTAGCCATGGCCTCGGCCAAGTCGGCGGCCGACTCTGCTCGAGGGATAGAATATTCCACCGTGGTGACGGCTATGGCTCGCAACGGCTACGAATTTGGCATTAATGTCAGCGGTCTGGACGGCGATTGGTTCACCGCGCCGGCGCCGGCAATCGACGGTCTATACCTGCCCGGCTATGGGGAGGGAGATGGAGGGTTCGATATGGGGGACTCGGCCATCACCGAAACTGTTGGTTGGGGTGGGTTTGCCCTTGGCGGCGCGCCAGGCATTTTGTCACTGGTGGGCGGCACTCCCGAAGAAGCCCTAAATTACAGCCGCGAGATGCGCGAAATCACCACCGGCCTAAGTCCAGATTATTCCATACCAGCCCTTGGATTTGAGGGCACAGCAGTGGGCATCGATATCAGAAAAGTAGCAGCATCTGGCACCCTGCCAATCATCGATACGGCGATAGCACACAAAAACCCCGGCCATTCCATCATCGGGGCCGGGTTGGTGCGCCCGCCCATGGTCTGTTTCCACAACGCACTCAGAGCATTTGCCGCCAAGTATGGTCTGGGGTAGGGCGAGTTTTATGATTACAGAATCGGCCTTACTGGAAAACCGCTACTTCGATTCCGTGTTCCTCATGCGGGTGTCCAAACGCCTGAGCGAACAGCCGGGGATCAACTACGCTGCTATGGTTATGGGCACGCCCAAGAACGTCCAAATCCTGGCCGACGCTGGTTATGAGGGAATCGATTCCCTGGGTGCGTCCAGCAACGATTTAGTGGTGTCTCTCAAGGCGGACTCGGTAGACGCTGCCCAAGAGGTTATTAACTCCCTTGAGAAATTCCTAGTCCGTGACACCAACAAGGTGGCTACCGAGACGAAGGTCCGGACCATTGACCAGGCTTTAACCCAGCAGCCGGATTCAAATCTCGCCGTCATCTCAGTGCCGGGTGAGTTTGCAGCCAGGGAGGCCCGCCAGGCGCTGCAGAATGGACTCAACGTTTTCCTATTTAGCGATCACGTTTCGATAGAAGACGAACTGGCGCTCAAGCAAACTGCCGCGGAGAATGGGCTGCTGGTAATGGGACCGGACTGCGGCACCAGCATCGTTGGCGGCGTTGGCCTCGGTTTTGCCAATGCCGTCCGCAAAGGACCCATCGGCGTGATTGGCGCTTCAGGAACGGGCACTCAGGAAGTGACAGCTCTGGCCCACCGCTGGGGTTCCGGAATCTCCCACGCCATCGGCGTCGGCGGCCGCGATCTGTCCGATGACATCGGCGCTATCTCCACGCTGCAAGTGATGGATGCCCTGGACAAAGACCCCAACACGGCAGTTATTTTATTGGTCTCAAAACCGCCCGGATCCAAGACGTTGGCCCTCGTGAATGAACGCATTGCCGCCTGTTCCAAACCAGTGGTTACCTGTTACCTTGGAAGCGAAAAAGGACTATTCCCCGATTCCAATAACGTCACCACCACGCACAACCTGGACGATGCCACCACTGCCGCCATTCGACTGGCCGGCGGCATGCGTGTTGATGAGGGGAACGACATTACTCCGGAATCGATCCAACGCGAGCGATTGAAACTCAAGGATAACCAGCAGTACGTGCGCGGTGTGTTTGCCGGTGGGACTCTGTGCTACCAGGCCCAACAGGTTCTCCGCGACGCTGGACTCTCGGCCCACTCCAATGAACCCCTCGATAAAGACAAACTTCTAGCCGACTCGCTGGTCAGCGTCGGGCACACTCTGGTGGATATGGGCGCCGACGAATTCACAGAAGGCAAACCCCACCCGATGGTCGACTCTACGCAACGAGTGGAACGCATCCTAGCCGAGGCTCTTGACCCAGAAGTGGCGGTGATTCTTCTGGACTGCATCCTGGGTTATGTGGCGTCGGACGACCCTGCCGGGGAGATCGCCTCGGCCATTGCCCAAGCAAAACGAACGGCCAAACAGAGGGCCGATGAGCTAAGCGTGGTGGTATCTGTATGCGGAACTGAGCTAGACCTTCAAGGGCTGGATGGTCAGGTAGCGCTACTGGAAGAAGCGGGAGCGACAGTGTTCAAGTCGGCGCTTCAAGCGGCCCAGTACGCTGTACAGCTCGTTGCCAAAAAGGACTAGATCATGGAATCTAAAACAGCTATCGATAAACTATTGGCCACCCCGGTTGCAGCCATAAACCTGGGAGTGGAAGATTTTGCGGATAACCTGGAATCCCAAGGAGCGTGGGTGGTGCACGTTAACTGGACCCCGCCAGCCGGTGGCGACCCAGAGATAATCGCAATCCTGGACAAGATTCTCTGAACATTGACTGATTTTTTCTTTTCGTCAGGCCCGCATCGAAGCCAGCGTTTCTAATGTCAGTTTCAACACCCGATACAGAACAGGTTCCGGATGTTCCAAGCCCTCCGCTACAGTAATTTTCGCTGGTTCTGGCTAAACGGCGCCGCTCAAGCCATGGCCCAAGGGATGCAGTTCCTCACCATTGGCATCCTAGTTCTGGACTTCACCGGGTCTTCTTACAAGCTGGGCCTGGTGATTTTTGCCTACGGTTTACCAAATGTGGTCTTCTCGCTGTTGGGCGGCATCATCGCGGACCGGGTCGACCGAATCAGGCTATTGATCACCACCCGCGTTGCCATCGCAGCACTGATCCTAGTTCTTGCCTTCTTGAAGTTCGCCAACCTATTAGAGCTGTGGCACATTTTTGCCGTCGCAGCCCTATTGGGGTTCGTCCAAGCAATCGATATGCCCGCCAGAATGGCGCTGGTCGCCGACTTAGTGCAGCGAAAAGACATGATGAACGCGGTGGCGTTGCACTCCATGATGAACCAATCCGGGCAGATAATCGGACCGGCGCTCGCTGGGGGAATCATCGAACTGGCTGGCATGCGCACAGCACTTTTCGCCAACGCAGGGCTTTACGCAGTGGGCATCATATTTTTGGCAATGATCAAGAAGATGCCGCCAAGATCAGAAGCGCCTCCAGCAACGATACGCAAGGACATCCAAGCAGGGCTGCGCTGCGTTACCTCAACTCCGGTGCTCTACACAGTGATTGGCCTGGCGTTCGCATTCACGTTCTTTGGCATGTCGTACCGGCAAGTGCTGCCAGCGTTCACTGAAGAAGTTCTGAGTGTTGGTGCCGGCGGAACGGGATTACTGTGGTTGGCTGCTGGCCTGGGGTCGCTGCTGGGCAGTTTCATCCTGGCAGCGCTGGGCGATTTCAAGCGCAAGTCCTGGCTGTTAGTCGCGTCGCTGCTGTTCCTCTGCTTGTTCTTGACCTTATTCGCCTGGTCGCGCTGGTACTGGTCATCCTGGGTGATCTTCTTCTTTGTTGGGACATGCAGCACCGGGTTGTTCTGGCCGTTGGTAAACACGCTGGTCCAGCTAAACGTGCCGTCAGAGTTGCGAGGCCGGGTGCTAAGCATATTGCAACTGGCACCCGGGATTCATTTTCTCAGCGCGCTGCCGTTGGCGGTGGCGGGAGATTTGATTAGCTGGCCTATCGCCTTGACCGGGGCCGCAGGAACGACTCTTCTGGTGGCGTTGTGGCTCGGACTCTGGCGGCCATTGCTCCGGCAGTTTGAAGATTAATCACCGCTAAAAACCCGTAACGCTACCAAGATTTCAAAACCGGTAGCACTTCTTTGGCGAACAGTTTCAGACCCCGTTCCGCCACGTCCAGGGGCGTGCCGCCAAATCGGAAGGAAACGTTCAGCTCGAATTCCCCCAGCAGGTCCTTGCGATCTTCAAGTCCGCGCAAAATCTTGTCTGGCGTGCCCCAGCTCGCCGCCTCCATGAAACCTTTGACCGCCCCGTCATGGCCGGCTGAGCGTGCGATTTCAGCCTTCTGCTGGTATGAGTCGTAACCCTTTACGGTCTGGAAGTGCTCGCCTAGGAATTCGTAGTGGTAGAAATTGCTCTCCACGAATTTACCTTGGTACTGGCGGGCCTCTTCTTCGCACTGCGCGAGGTCTGTTCCGCAGATGACAAAGTCAGTGAGCATCACGTGGGGCGGTTCCGTTTCGTGGAATTCGCGGTGCAACTCTCGGGCCCGTTCCACAGCCGGTAGCCGCATTTCCCAAGGGCGGTCCGCGAACATGATTACGTGTGCGCCCAGTTTGGCTGCTGACACAACAGATTCCTCACTGGAGGCAACGGCGTAGATACGATCGTCAAAGGAGTGTTGGGGTCTTGGCCTGATCTCCGTACGGGGCTGCTTGTAAAATGGGCCGTCTCCTTCCATGAATCCGGTCTTCAGCGCTTCAACGATCATTGGAGCAGCCTCATCAAAACGCCCTCTGGACTCGTCCATACTCAGTCGGAAGGTCTCAAATTCACGCCGGGCCAAGCCGCGCCCGAAGCCCAATCGGAGTCGCCCGTTACTCAGTAGATCCAGGACTGCGGCATTTTCTGCAACCCGCAGTGGGTCGTGCCAGGGCAGAATCACAGCCGCAGTACCCACGTCGATATGGGAATACTTGGCGGCAAAGTGGGTCATCACTTGCAGGTTGTCTGGTACAAACGAATAGTCGTTGAAATGATGTTCGGCCGACCAGAGGCAATCAAAGCCCAGATCAGCGGCAATCTCCCCGAGTCGCAGTTCTTCCTCCCACATCTGACCGTCCGAGCCTTCTTCCCAGCCGTAGCTAGAGAAGATCATCATCATTCCAACGTCCATGGACTTACTCCTTAGTTCTGTATCTGCATTCGGGTTATATCAAATACTAACGGGTTTCATGATACCCAATAAGACTGATTTGTGCGGCCCCGCTCCGGGCGGACCAAATTTGGTAATCTGTTCTAAACGCTTCTGCGCCTCAGGACCCTGAACCATCTAACGTACAAACACTAGAAGAGACCAATGCCAAACCTAGACCTCAACATCGCATTCTGGGATTACGACCGAACTCGGCCTTTGATGGACGGACGGGTGCAATTCGAGGGTATCAACTCGGAGATATCCGTCCTGCGTCCCAGAGAGATTTTCCCACGCATGATCCAGGACCAGGAGTTCCATGTTGCCGAGATGTCCCTGGCTTCTTACGTGATCCTGAAAGCACGAGACCAGTGTCCGTTTGTGGCGATACCAGTGATGCTGTCTAAGATTTTCCGTCATGATTGCATCTACGTACGGCCTGACGCAGACATCAACAAGCCCGCCGACCTGCGAGGCAAGCGGGTGGGGCTGCCGCAATACAATTCCACGGCTGCGGTGTTTATCAAAGGGCTAATTCAACACGAATATGGAGTGGCACCTTCAGAGATAGATTGGTTCATGGGAGGTCAAGATGCTCCCGCCTTCGCTCCCTGGGTTCCCTTAGATCTGCCGAGTAATATCCACCTGGAATTCATACCCAATGACAAGACTCTGGAAAGGATGCTAGAAGTGGCCGAGTTGGACGCGCTTTTTGCCACCTACCTACCACAGACATTTTTGAATGGGTCGCCGAACATCATCCGGCTCTTCCCCAACTTCAAAGAGGTGGAAAAGGACTACTACAAACGAACTGCTATTTTCCCGGTCATGCACACGATTGTGATCAGAGAAGATGTGCTGGCAAAACATCCCTGGGTGGCGGCAAGTCTCCATAAGGGGTTTACTCAAGCCAAGGACTTGGTGATTGAACGGCTGTACGACACCGACGCATTGGCGTTAACGCTTCCGTTCCTAATTGACCACATAGAAGAAACCTGGCGCACGTTTGGCTCTGATTTCTGGTCGTACGATGTGGCGTCTAACCGGCCTGCTCTAGAAGCCGTTGCCCAATACGTGGTGGACCAAGGTCTGGCGCCAAGGGTGGTTGGCATTGATGAGCTATTTCCCCTGGACAAGAGATAAACCGCCGGACAGGGTTTACTCTAGCCTGACTTGACTGCGCTAGGGGTCAGGTTTGGTATGACGTGCTTGCCGAATAACCGCAGAGTCTCCATCACTTCTTCGCTGACCATCTGCCCAATCTGGAACAGGGGCATGATCTCGTCCACGCCCGTGGGTGCGTACTGCTCCACATACTTGAGGCAATCATCCGGGTCGCCAATGCAATAGCGCCCCTCTTTAATCAGATCAAGAGAAGATGTTTCGTCTTTCTTTGATGAGTCCGGTGATGTCGATCGTTGGAAGTGCCATTGATAGTCGGTCGGGACGTTGGTCGGGTCTTGCTCTTGCCAGACCTTAACGTCGCGGAGTTCCTGCTGACGGCGGTACCAATCCAGAATCTCAGCGCCCCGCTCCTGGGTTTTCTTCCCGTTTTCACCGCAGATTGCCAGGGTGCTAATGGAGACCCGGTCCTTGATTACTTTTCCTACGGGTTTAGCGACCTTGATCCCCTCACGGTAGGCTTTAATTAACTGGATGATACGGTCTGGCCCGCCGCCCGACATAGCTAGGCAACCCAAACCCAGTTCGCCGGCCTTCCGGAATGTCTCCTCTCGGCTGCACCCCAACCACATCGGCGGATGCGGAGTTTGGACCGGCTTGGGATGAACTTCCCTGGGCGGTATGTCGAAAAACTTCCCTTGGTAGGAAAACTCGCCTTCCGTCCAGGCCTTAGGGATTATCTCCAGGGCTTCGTCCACCATGCCGGTGGCGTTCTCCAGATCAACCCCAAAGGCCGCCATCTGGTACGGGTAACCGGAACGGCCCACACCCAAATCGACCCGGCCTTTGCTCATGATATCCAGGGTGGCCATCCGAGCGGCTATGTGCAGTGGGTGCTGAACCGGTGGCACAGCAACTGCCACTCCTAGCCTGATGCGGGATGTCCGCTGGCTGATGGCGGCCAAGGTAACGTCCGGAGCACTGGAGTGGGACCACTCCGTGCGAAATTGGTGGTCGGCCATCCAAACGCTCTCGAACCCAAGTTCTTCAGCCAAGATGATTTGGTCCATCATCTCCCAGTAGCGGTCAGAGTCGCTGCTGGCCGTCCAAGGCTTGGGAACCTGTAGCTGGTAAAACATCCCGATCTGCATGTAATTCGTCCCCTAGTTTATTGGCAGGCCAACTGCGAAATAGGCATCGATACAGCTGTCTTAGCTGACGGTTTGTATCTGCCCCGTTTCTGACGACTTTTGAATCGTATCGATAAATCTGTGGAGATCAACTGCCGTATCGAAAGTAGGCAGCCGGTTTTCTCCGGTCCGGATTGCCTCGGCGAACAGGGAGTACATCTGCCCGACGTTGAACGGGTCTCCGCGGGGGAAATCGTCCGGTACATAGTTGAAACGTTCGGGTATGGTCAGGTCCTCCAAGGCTCCGCCAGTCTGTGCGCCTTGCACACGAAGCATCTCACCGCGCTGCGACGATACGCTTCCGGTGGTGATTAGTGTTCCCTCTCGACCGTAGATCTCCATTCTGAAGCCGCTTCCGGCAATGGGGACCGCGCCGACGTGGACCGAAGCCGCTGCGCCGCGCTCCAAAATACCCGAGACCTGAACGTTGTCCGGGGCGGAGGCATCGATAGATTCTTTGGTGTCGGTGACATACATCTTCGGAACCTGGGTTGTGACCATGCACGACACCTTAGAGAAGTTACCCAGCACAAAGCGCAGGGCATCGATGACGTGGCCATTGGCAATTGTCAGAGTGTTTGCGCCTGCGCTGGCATCGAGGTTCCACGTCCGGCTGGAGGGGCGTTCCAGGGTACCGTCACGCATGGTGGTAACGTGGCAAGACAACACCTCACCCACGTAGCCAGAGTCGATCAGTTCTTTGATATAGATCAAAGCTGGGCTGACCCTAGATTGCAGTCCCACCGCTGTCTGCACGCCTTTGGCTTTGGCCAGAGCTGCCAGATCTTGGGCTTCAGCAGTGGTCCGGCCCAACGGCCATTCAGTGTAGACATGTTTCCCGGCTTCGATCGCTGCTTTGGTTGGCTCGTAATGCAACGGCACGCGGACCACCACGGCCACGGCATCAATCTCCGATGACTTCATCATTTCACGGAAATCGTGGAAAGCTAGTTTTGCTCCGAAGTGTTTGCGGGCCTCTTCGGCACTCTCGGGCCGTGAGGTACAAACAGCAGTTAGCTCAACATCCGGGCTGGCCATGAGCGCTGGATAATGTGACTGGACCGACCAATTGGAGCTGATGTTAGCTCCCACAAATCCTAAACGAATCTTATCTGCCATGACTTTGGCTCCTAAATTAGAATCGTTCCACTATAGCCGTAGTCATGGTCCACACTCAACCATCTAGCGCCGAATTGATCGGCAGGTCGACACAGAGGGAAGCGGTAAGTCCCTCCCGCACGTTGGTCGGTATCGGTGCAGGCTTGTTGCCTACGCCTACCCATACCTGCACTGAATGCGATGCGGCAATCAGTGCATCGTCGTTCTCACGCCAAACTCGATATACGAACTGGAAACTGGTGTTGCCCACAGCGTGTGTTGCCGTCCAGATGGACAGCACATCCCCGTAAAAAGAAGGGGCCAGGTAGCGACAAGTATTTTCCGCCAGCGCGAATAGGTTATCGTCCTGGATACCACGCGGCCGCCACAACCCAAGTCGGGTCAAATGCTCTAAGCGAGACTGGTGGAAATACTCAAAATAGACCGCGTTATTTACGTTGCGGTCGGCATCCATATCTCTGGGTCGTACGACTAGCGGTGTAATCGTGATGTGCGAACAAGGTAATTCTGGCATTGGCCCTCCCTTTGGCGCCCACAATGTAGCATGCTTTCTTGCGGGGAAACCACACCGAGTCCGGCTTTAGAACCAACTTCTCCCAAGTGTCCTTCCTAGAAGGAGAACCCACTACCTGCTGGCTAGAAAATATTCCAAACTTATCGCTGCGCTTCATGACTGGGTTGGCTGAAGAAAATGTATTGATATCGCCTGGGCACCAGACCAATTCAATACGGAATAATTTAGTCGGTGATCAGACTAAGAATGACGGTGCCCAAATTCGGAGAGGACACTTAACTCAGCATTGAACTTCAGACTACAATAGTGGGAATTTCAAAGTCCGACGATTGACGCAGGCGATGCGTACCTCAGGAAGTGGAGTAGTTTTGACCGCAGTCCAACAGCGTGTAGTCTCGTCGTGGACGCTTTTTTCATTTGCCGCCGCCGTGTTTTTGGTCAGGGCTTCAATGCTGATGCTTGGCCCCCTATTAGTGGAGTTGGCAACCGATTTCGACACTTCTATTGCTGTAGCGGGACAACTCGCCGCGGCCACTTTCATAACCTGGGGAATAACTGCACCGTTGGTCGGGCCAATTTCAGATACGTACGGAAGGCGACCGGTGCTCTTGATCGGGCTTTTGCTGATGGCCTTGGGTATTTTGGGGTCCGGAGCCGCGTGGAGTTATGGTTCCCTACTGGCCACACGGCTCATCACCGGCGTAGGATCAGCCATGCTTCCCCCGACCATAATGGCGGCGTTGGCCGATACCTTGCCGCCGGAGAAGGTAGGGAAAGCCGTTGGTTTCATCACCGCCTCAAGTTGGGTTGGGGTTGCGTTAGGGCTGCCGGTAATTGCCTTACTCGGTTATGTGGGCGGCTGGAGGTTGCCTTTTTACATTACCGGTGGTCTGTCGTTGGCACTCTGGGTGCCGCTCTGGCTGCGGCTGCCATCGGGCCAACGGCGTCTGGGCCAGAGCCTAAATCTCTTCAACCGTTTCAAGGACATAGGCCGTCAATCAGCATCGTGGCACGTGCTCATTGCTAATTCCGCACAGCAGGCAGTACTGATAGGGCTAACGACCTACTTTGCTGCCTACATGATCGAAAGCCACGGTTGGGACGAGGCAAACACAGCTCCAGGTCTTGCCCTGATAGGCCTGGGAGCAGTGATTGGCAGCTTTGCCGGCGGGTCTATTGCGGGCAGGGCTCGCAGGTTGGACTGGCTGGTCGGCATAAACCTTATCGGTGGAGTGGTGGTCGGGGTTCTATTTGCTTTGGACGTGCCCGGTTGGGTAGTCGTTGCGATGGCATTCGTTGCATCAACGTTGGTGTCCGTTTCGATGCCGGTCTTAATGACAATGATAATGCACTTGGCGGGCGAATCTCGAGGTACCGCAGGCGGAATGTTCTCCACCAGCAATCAATTCGGTGGCGTTGTGGGAGCCTCTGCCGGGGGGCTTATGCTGTCACTGGGAGGGTTCCAAGCAGTGGGGTTTTTGTACCTGGTTGCGGCAGTACTGTCCGCCGCCGTGATTGGCTTTATGATGCGTCGGTCGGCTGCGTTCCGGCTAGCAGGCTCCCATACCTAAAAGCTGTAACCAATCATCTGCTTGGAATAATATTTCAATCCTGAGCGCTGTGCTTCATGCCTAAGTTGGTTAAAGAAAATGGCCAGCGATCATCTGGGTAGTATTGATCGCCTATCCATCAACCCCGAGGAGATTCGCCGCTGTCCCTCCAAGAATCTTGATTCGGTCTTCGTCGCTTAGCCCGGTAATCGACATGACGTGGTCGACCGGAGCAGTGTTCCATGGGAAGGGGTAATCGGTCCCAAGGACCACATGATCTATTCCCGCCTCGGCGATGAGGTGACGCATGCCCTCGTCAGTAAACATGATTGAATCGAAATAAAGTTGGCCGCCCCGGATGTATTCGGTCGGCTTCTTCGACGGCAATGACCCGACCCGGTCCGGGAATGTCGTGATTACCGCGTCCGAGCGGTTGGCATACGAAGGCAGGAATCCACCGCCGTGCGAGGCGCAAATCTTAAGCCCTGGAAAGCGGTCGAGTGTTCCTTCGAAGATTAGATGGGATAAGGCTATCGTGGTCTCGAGCGGGTTGCCAATCGTATTCGTCAGGAGACCATTCCCAGACAGCCGGCCACTCGGTTCCAATTCTCGAGTGCCGAGCGGGTGCATGAAGACGAGCACGCCCAAATCTTCGCATTTGGCCCAGAACGGGTGAAACTTTGGGTTGGCAAGTTCCTCGCCGGCGACACTGCCGCCAACGCCAATGCCGCGGAATCCGAAGGTTTTGACCGCCTGCTCGACCTGTTGAACTGCGAGTTCAGGATATTGCAGTGCCGCGGTGCCAAAGGCGACGAACCGATCAGGTTGCGAAGCGCAGAACCCGGCCAGAGCCTCGTTCTGTACCTGGATAAATTCGGCGACCGCATCCCGCTCAGCCCGGTACCAATAGGGATTTATGCTGAGCGCCTGAACATCGACGCCCGTTCGATCCATCTGCGCCAGTCGGTCACTGATATTGGACCACAAGAGGCCCGGCGCCTCTAGTGAGTGATTGATTAGCTGCGCAGCCTCCGGGACGATACAATGCGCATGAATATCCACAGTCTTGACTCGCTTGCCGCTAATGACGACCTCGCGGCGGACTTGCGCACGCACCTGCGCTGAACCGCCTCCCGCACCAGCACTGGCGTCAACACCACAGTCGACGAACGCCAAGTTTAAGCCGGTATTCATGCATCCACTGATAGGCATTTCCCCTCCTCTCATTCCTATGATTGTTGTCAAACATCCTGGAGCATTTTAATCGGCTTGGCGTTTGGCCGGAAATCTATGGGAAACTCAGCGGCAGCGCTCCCATGGCAATTCCTTTCAATCTGACCTAACGATCCTAAATCGGGCGGTCACTCCAAGACATTTCAAGCCTCTATGGAACAATAGTTACACCTTGGATACCGAGCCCTTGCCATTCCTGACAGAATGTGGGCTACTCAAACATATTTCAGGCTTGAGCGCTGTGCTTCAAGACTGGGGCCCTTGAATAAAATACATAGTCATTGTCTGCGCCGCTGGGGAAAGCCGCCACCGCTCTATAAACATTTTTCGAATTAGTCTTGGACCGAAACCTAGTGGAACCGCACCATTCAAACTGCGTAATACGTCGTATCCGTTACTCGATCGATGCCCGTACTCGGCGGTCGGTGAGACCAACGATCAATGGACTGATTACACTCTTAGACTTTACATTGATGCACGACGGTAGCCCACTGGCGAAGGCCCGCTCCATGGCCGGTGACAAGTCTTCTATCACTTCAACCGTTTCTCCGTATCCACCTAGTCCCACAACCATTTTGTCGAAGGGAATATCTCTGAAATCTGTCTTGAAGGATTGCCCGTTCTTGAACAGCCTCATTTGTTGTTGCTTAATCGACCCAAATCCGCGGTTGTTGTCAACAACCACCGTAATCGGCACGTCGTTAGCGAAAGCAGATTCGATGCTAAGTCCTCCTGCCAAGAATGCGCCGTCACCTGATAGCAAGATCACTCTGCTTTCCGGACTATTCATCTTGGCAGTGACCGAGAACGGGACTCCCACTCCCAAGATGCTCAATGGGCCGGGGTGTAACACCCCCCGTAACCTTTTGCCCTCCGCAGCGGCCATGTTGACCGCTATCTCTGCCCAAAAATGGGTGTCGCCGCCGTCAATTACGAGGTAATCGTCCTCGTTTAGAGATTTCATAATCTCACGCGAAATCTTAAGGGGATGCAGAGGACCGTCCCCATCCTCTTCCAGCATCTTATGCATCCCATCTGCCCACTCCTTTCGTCGCTGCCGGTTGGCTTCGATCCAATCAGATCCGATGTTTAGTTGCTCGGCGGTGGCCATGTCACCCAGTGCGGTCAGCACCGCACCTGGGTCACCCAAGATTCGGACATCCGCCACATGGTTGTCGGCTAGTTCTTCGGTGGACCCATTAACACATATCAGTGTGGCGTCCTCTGGAAACAACGGAGGATTCCCAAAGTTCAGCAGATTGTCCAATGGGCAGCCAATCACGAGTATGACGTCGGCCTCGGCCAAAGCAGTTTCTGAAGGAGGATTCAGATGAATATCGACAATCCCCAAAGACACTTCGCTGCCGATATCCAGCACTTTATGATGGTACGGCGCGTTATAGACCGGTATTCCAAGTTGCGATGCCGTGGACTCAAGTTGGGACTCTGCGCCAGACCACCAAGCGCCATTCCCCACGACGATTACCGGTTTCTTCGCATTCCGCATTATGCCTTCAAGTTGGCGCATGTCCCCTGGGTTGGGAGATGGCCGGTGAACCTCACGCCGCGATAACTTAAACGCTCGCTCTCCCTCCTGGTCGTTTGGTTCATAAGACGAGTAAAGAAGATCGACGGGAATGCTTATATGGACCGGACCTGGGTTCCCGTTCACGGCCAGATCGTAGGCTTTATCCACTGCCTCCGCGATACGTTCCCCAGCGGTCACTGATATGGTCGACTTGGTAATCGGCTCGGCTACCCGATTGTGATCAATCTCTTTGAATCCGCCTCTTCCGTCCCGTTTCAATGTGCTGGCACTGGTGATGAAGATCACCGGCGACCGTTGAAAATAGGCTTCAGCCATCGCCGGGACCACATTGGCGAATCCTTCCGGACCGCACAGGCAGACCACGGCTTTGCGGTTCAACCGAGACCAAGCATCTGCCATGTTCCCTGCCACCTGCTCATGGGGGAGATTCACCACAGGAATCTCGTATTCCATTAAACCCTCGAGAACTGTGTTGATAAACCCGCCGCTCAGGGTATAGACCATCTCAATCTGCTTCTCGGAGAGCGCCTTTGCTAGCAGCATCCCGCCCCTAACCTTGGCTGACGACCCTTCTGTGCTCATTGGACTATCACATTGCTCCATTTTTTGATTGCGGGTTTAGGGTCTTGATACTTTAACAAACATCAGAAGAGGTCACTCGTATTGTAGTGAGAGCCATCAACCGAGCGGGCAATTTGCGAAGCAATCGTAGTAGTTGGTGGGTGTATTATCCGTCTGGCTATGCGCTGTCCTAATCATCGGGTCCTGGCAGGAGCACAATTGTCATCCGGTTTCAGGCACGCAAAAGAGGAAAATGGTGCCCTAGGTGGGATTCGAACCCACGACCCTCTGTTTAGAAGACAGATGCTCTATCCACTGAGCTACCAGGGCACGCAATGAGGGGAGCCGATTAGCACCAGCTCACCACTATCTTACGAACGGGCTGAGAGGAGTGTCAAGGAGATTTAGTTTACTACTTTGCATTTCTGTTATTGGACGGGGTTATTAGACGGGTACGCCCTGAATCAAGCCTGATCCCTCCTCTACTGATGTTTGCGGTTGGGTCTGTGCTCTGGCAAAATAAATATCTTGAGCATCATGGACGAAAATTTGTGGGTATTTAGACTGTCAGCATGATCAAAAACCAGATTAAGCTGACAGCTCCAATAGGAAAGTGATGGGTTATGGCAGACGAGTTATTGAACCTGGAATCCAAACCGGTCGCAAAGCAGTTGATTGCAGGTTGGAGACGGCAATGGTCCGACGGTGGTGAGATTTCCGGAGGACTGCCCAGGTATCTAATCAGCAAACTTGGCGCTAAACAGATAGGAGAGATGGGCCCGGAAGTGTCCAAACTCTGCTACCCGTTCCAGGTGCCAGGAACCCATGACACCTACCGCCCCCGGGTTGCCTACAAAGACGGCCTACCAGTGCAACCGATGACTCGGCGCAACCGGTTTTACGACGCTGGAAATGGTCTAATCATATTCTTGGGACAAGAACCTTGGTTTCGTATTGATGTTTACGCTGAAGCTTTCTTCAAGGCTGTTGAGGAGCTGGGCATACCCAAGATTGTCGCCGTGGAAGGCTACAACGGCGCAGCCCCGCCTGAGATGGAACGCAGTGTGAGCTGCATCTATAGCCGAGCCGACATGAAAGAGAACCTTGACAAGTACGGCCTGCGCTACTCAAACTACGGCTCACAGAGTCGAAACGGCCCCACCATTGCCATGGCGTTGGTCACCCTTGCCCATTACGAACACCCCGAATATGAAATGTTGCGGATGGGTGCCATGGCTCCGATGTACCCGTTCTTAACCTCCAACAGTGACCCCGTGGGAATCAACCTGGACCACCGCTCTTTCTACGACATTATGCGGAGGCTAAAGTCGATGTTCGATTTGGACATCGACTTATCCGAATTGTTGTCCCTGGGCGAAGCCGAGTCACAAGAATTGGTGGAGACGCTAGAGAAAATCGCCGAGACCAATCCCACAGCCAAAGACTTGATTGCCCGGGCCAAAGCAGACTTCGCCTTCGTGCCGTTTGAAACGTCCGTGAACATGGACCCAGCTTTAAACCTGGCCTTGGAAGACATTCTCAGAAACGCGCCGGACCAGCCAGACGAATAGAACGCTGCCTAGGAATCGTTGGCGCTGACTATGGCGGTGGCTAGATTAGGCCTTCTGCCAAAGCCGCTTTCTCGATCAATTCCCAGCCGACGTCAGTCCCAGGCACAAAATGGTCGCAGGCCTCGCCTTCAAGAACCGATTTACCTACCGGGTCTGCATCGGTGACGGACAAAAATGCCGCCTCGATTTCCGCAGCCAATTTGGGATCCAAGCTGCTCTGGGAAGTGAAACAACAGTGGCTGTATCCAGGACTGGACCAGAAAATTCGCACTGCGTCACGGTCTAACGAACCGTCTTCAGCCATTGATTCCATGACCTTTTGACTGACTGCACCCGCATCGAATTCTCCGCTGCTGACTCGCTCAACAACGTCACGTTCATCGGACTTGGTCTCAGACTTTCGGTCGTCATAAAAACTACTGGCAGACAGGTCTTTGCGCGGGTTTATCCCTGAGTCCTTCAAGAATGAATACGCCAATAAGCCTGCCTGGACTGAAGACCTGGTCCCGAAGGCAAAGCTCCGGTTTTTTAGGTCTTCGACCGTATCTATTCCCGAGTCGGCCTTGGTTATGAAGTGGGTGGTGAAGTTGATGTCCACGTCCCGCATGACAATGACGCTACAGGCGTCCGCCAGTTGGCGCTTAATCTTCACATAGCTGAGTGGACCGTTCCAGGCCAGGTCAATCTCGCCCTTAACAAACGCCTCAACCATGTTGTCGTATCCAGAATACAGAACCCAATCCAGATCTATTCCCTTCTGCCGAAATAGTTTCTCAAGTCCTTGAAAGACTTCCATATGGGAGACTGTAGCGGTGCCGCCTAACCTGACCATACCGGGCCTCCTGCAAAGTGGTTTGAGAGATGGATTCGGGACTCTTATATTTCCGAGAATTATAGGCCAGTATTTCCGGGCCAGCAATAGCTGTAAGAAGCTTCCAATCGAAACGGGTGTGGCACTAGGCCGCCCTCGAAATTGCCTGGTCTAATATCTCTGCCGCCTGGTCAAGCTGGGCCTCTGTGGTGGTGAACGGGGGCACGAACCGGAAGACTGAACCTTTCCGACGCACGCTGAGGATCAGCCCGTTCTCCAAGCACCAGCGCCCAATGGCCCGACCCTGCTCGAAGGCCGGGTCCCTGGTCAAGCGGTCAGTCACCAACTCGATCCCCTGCAACAGGCCTCGTCCTCTGATGTCTCCGATAATCTCGTGCTTCTGAGCCAGTCTTTCCAAGTGCACTCGCCAGTAGGCGCCAATTCTGATCGCAACATCCGTCAGCATCTCTTCCAAGATGATGTCGATGCTGGCGATGGCAACATTACAGGGCAGTGGGTCGTTAGAGTGGGAGTGCCCCACCACCAATCCCGAGGCTGAGACTTTTTCTTCTATCTCGTCAGTTGTGATAGTGGCGCTGATGGCTACCCCGCCACCAAAATGCTTGGAGATAGTGAAGATATCCGGGACTACTCCTTCATGCTCGAACCCCCACATGGAACCCAGTTTGGCCAGGCCGGTCTGAGCTTCATCAACTATCAACAATGCTCCACGTTCTTCGCACTTACGCTTGAGTTCGCGGAGCCATCCATCTGGCAGGTCAATCACGCCGCCGGCGCTGAACAATGGCTCAGTGATAACAGCAGCTAGCGGGCCGTCAGCCTGGGCGTCCAGCAAGTCAAAGCTAGTATTAAGGCAGGTGTAATCACAACCCCCCCGGTCCTTGCAGTAGGTGCAGCGGTATTCATAGGGCGCCAAGATTGGGTAGTGCCCCGGAGCGTAGGGTCCATAGCCCTCGTGCCAACCAGAGAACGTGACCGCTCTGGTTGAATCGTTCATGCCGTGGAAGCTAACTGCTGGGCTGGCAATCTCATAGCCGCCAGTGTACCGCTTGGCAATCGCCATGGCCGCTTCGTTGGAGTCGCTCCCCGAGGTCAGGAACATGGACCGATCCATGCCTTCCGGAGTTATCTCAGCCAACCGAGCGGCTAGGATGATCTCCCGGTCATTGAACATGCTCATGTGGCTGTGGATCAGGGTCTCGCCGCTCTCTTGTAACGCCTGAATGATCCTGGGATGGTTGTGGCCCAGTGCGCCGCACATCTGGCCCGAGTTGAAATCCAGGTATTCTTTCCCGTTTACATCACGGACCACCGAACCCCGGCCCCAGACCATGATTGGCCCAGTAACGGAGTTGGTATCGATACGGCTGCGGAAACTGTATTTTCGGGCCAGCTCAAGGAGTTCAGCTTCGGTCAACTTCTGTGTCATGGACCCCTCCATTGATAATCAAGTAGTCGGGAAATAATTGGGCCGCCAGGATTTCAATCTCCTGACGATCTAATCACACGTTTACTTTTTAATCGTTCAGAATAACTGCCGTCTACTTCTTGAACTTTGGCATCACTTCTTTGCCGAACCGCTCAAGTTGATCTAGCACCACACTCTGTGGCGTGCCGATCACCGAGCCGACATTGATCTGCTCCAGTCCCGGATAGCGGTTTTGGAGGTCGTCTATCTTATCTGCAACCAACTCAGGCGGACCGCAGAGCCAAGAGCCAGCCTTGACGCCGTCTTCCAATGTGGGAAGACCGGCTGACCTGGCTTTGGAACCTTGGCCTAGGTTTGAGATTTGGTCGTCGGACAATCCGCGGACGAATCCCAGCGGCGCAAACATCTTCATGTTCTCCTCAAAGAACGGACGGGCTTCTTCGATAGCTTTTTCTTCAGTTTCAGCGATATGCATCGAGAATCCAATAGTCAGGTCGGCGCCCAACTCGGTCTCTTGGCCACTTTTGACCAGGGTTTCACGCCATTGCCGAACCACCTGGTCTTGCGCTCCTCCGGCCGCGGCGCCGCCGCCGATGATGCCCTTGATGCCGTGTTTGGCCATGAAATCCATGGCCCGCTGGCTGGCGCTGACCATTGGCTGCCAGGTTTCCACCGGCAGGTTGCGAGGCCGTGGAACCAGTGTTAGTTCTTTTAACGTATAACCACGGTAGGGAACCTCTGGCGGCAGCTTGTAGTGTTTGCCCTCATGGGAGAAGGACTCTTCATTGAAGGCCTTCATCATGATCTCTACCTGTTCTTCAAATATCTCACGGTTGGCGTCATTGTCTGTGAGGGTGCTGGGCACGCCAAAGGTGTCTACTTCCCGGGAGTGATAACCCCGGCCAACGCCAAAGATCACCCGCCCGCCGGTCAAGATATCGGCGGTGGCGTAGTCCTCGGCCAGTCGCAGTGGGTGCCACATGGGGTTGACGTTGAACCCACAGCCAAACTTCAAATTCTTGGTCAGGTGGGCCATATGAACGTACATCATCAGTAGATTGGGGATGCACTCGTAACCTTCATGCTGGAAGTGGTGTTCGGCCGACCAGAATGTGTCGTAACCCAGTTCTTCCATCTTGAGGATGATTGCTTCGGATTTGTCGAACACTCCAGCCAGGGTCGCGTCGGATAGCCTGCGGTCATTGACTGGTGTTGCGTCGAAGCCCATATCATCAAAATCTACGTGTCCGGCGAATAGGCTTCCAAATTTGGTAATCATTTCATACTCCTCGGTCTTTCAATGGTGTGTGACTATGGGGGTATCTTCGCCCATTTTAAGCAGGCACAAATTATTGTCAACTGACGGCAAATTTCAGGTCAAATTGACCTTTAACCCTGCTTTTGGTCTGTTCTCACACAAAAGTCTCCAAAGAAGGGTCTCCGTCATTTGATAAACTCTTGTTATGTTTATTAACGGGTGCTCCAATATGAAAACTCGCACCCTGGTACGAGCCGCAAATGGCTAGAGTAAACGCGGGCCGTAATATACTGGTTGTAGACGACGAATCAGAGTCGGATATTCTCCGCGCGGTGCGCCGAAGATTGGAAGAAGAGGGATGGACGACAACGGTAATTGAGCCTGAATCCGGCCATTCTCTGGGAGAAGAGTTCGAAGCGGCGACACTATGGTCTATAGAGCAAACCCTTCCTGATGCTGTATTGTTAGATGTCCGGTTTGGTCAGAATCGAGACGACCAATTTAGGGGCCTAAGCATTCTGGGCGAGATTGTGGAGCGGTGGCCCAAACTACCAATCCTGATGTTCACCCAATACGCCCAGGGACCAGACCGCGAGACCGCAGTGAGGGACTCATTAAAATGGGATGCCCCAGTAGACTTCATAGACAAGTTGGCCAGCCCCGACGAGGTTGTCCTACGCCTCCGTAGGCTGATTGGGACCGCACCGGAGTCCATCCCCATCGGCAACCACATATTGGTGGATGTCAGCGCCCGCCTGGTGTATGTCGGCGAGGGAGAAGACCGGGACCCAGCCCTGGAAATTCAGGGAATGAAGTTTGAGATCTTCAGGGAGCTTGCCGTTACCTGGTACCGCAGCCCGGGTGAATTAGTCGCCTTCGCACGCCTGGAACGTTACTCTGAAGGTGAAGACCCGCGGGCCTCTCTACGGGTGAGAATCAGAGAGATTAAAGATGCCATCGGCAAGGCGATGAACACTCGTTTTGGACCGTCAGAACTGATTATTAATATAAGAGATCAAGGATACCGACTAGTGCCACCCAAGTCATGAAGAAATTCATCACACCAATAAAGATTAGCGGAGGAGTGATTGCCCTTGCGGGTGTCATTTTACTTATCCTTGCGCCGTTTCTTGGCAAGAACTTCTTCGACTTGCTCTGGGCGGTCGAACCATTTACCTACCTGGGCGGCATCCTCCTGGTCGTTGGGCTGGGGGTGACGGCGGCCACGTACTCAGGAGCTGAGCGGTTCATCAAAAACTCAGACCATGGGTTGAACGGCCAAAATGGCAAGCATAGTTGGAGCGAGACCACACTGCAGTATTTCCAATTATTTGACCATGACTTGGGACGCCCCCTGCGGAGAATTATTGGAAAAGAGCGGGAACTCAGGGCGGTTATGCAGGCGAATCCGGGCTCGTCAGATGCTGGCGTTATTGAGTTGTTGGACGAAATAGAACGGCAGACGCCAAATTTCAGATTGATGATGTCCAATATCCAAGTGCTGATTCAGTTGGAGTCACCCGCGAGTGACGACGAAGTCCAGCTGGTGGAGCCGAACGAGGTGATTAGGCGCATTGCTGACCGCTACACCCCCGTCGCAGCGGAAGCAGGCAAGGAGATCACTTGGTGGTCTGAGCCGTCTGAACTGGGGCTGGTCTACGCCAACACCAATGCCATTGAGCACATCGTTACCAACCTGGTGGACAACGCAGTACGTTATGCCGGGACTCATGTGGAAGTGAAGCTGACCAAAAACCCAACGCACTTCTTTGTGCGTGTCTGGGATGACGGCCCCGGAATCGGTGCCCAATACGTCCCACACCTGTTCGATCGGGGATGGACGCCCGAAGTGGTGCGGCGAGAAGAAAAATCCAGCTCTGGCCTGGGATTGTTCATCGCCAGAAATTTAGCCAGACAGTCGGGCGGGGACCTGACTGTGGAGAGCGACGACAGCCCAGACGGCGAGCACCACACGACCTTTTTATTGAGCCTTCCATCCAACCTAACCGCCGAGTTAAACGGGGTTCGGTAGCGCCAACATTGCCAGTTAAACAGGCCTGATAACTCGTCCTGTTTGGCCCGATCCAAGTTATCATTATGTAAAACAGTTTGGTTTTATATCTGCTTGGATTATGGGTGATTGAGGGGTTTCAGTTGATTAAGCTATCTAAATTGGTAATCGCGATGGTCTCATTGCTGTTTGTTTTGGCCGCATGTGCGTCTGAAGTTAGCCGAACAACAACACCGCCAACGCCGATTCCACCAACGTCAACGCCAACGGCGACACCTGCGCCAACGGCAACGGCAACGGCAACGGCAACGGCAACGCCCACACCTGCGCCAACGGCCACCCCTCAACAACCCACGCCAACGCCGTTGCCAACCACAACACCGCAACCAACAGCCACTCCCGTCGCAATACCGGATCCACTACCGGAACGGGACAACCGTGAACTACCCCACGTGTTTGTGGGCGGTGTGACCATCGACGGCGCACCAGCTCCAGACGGGACAGAAGTTTCTGTGTGGCTCAAGCAATTCGCCAGTCCATTGGCCACCGCTACTTCGGTGGACGGAGATTACTCGGTTTTGGCGAGCCAGTTCGGCGTTGAATCATTTGGTGGGCGTAGGGTGATCTTCAAGATAAACGGTGAAGATTCCGGCGAGTCTGCTATCTGGGAAAAGGGCGGCGCAACGATTTTAGAAGTATCTTTGAATTAATCAACTTAAACCGTAGCGAATCCGTGAAAAGCCCAGGCTTAATGCCTGGGCTTTTTTGTTACTTGTGCAATAATCGTCTGGACTCACCGACCGGCTGATTCTCAGACTGTGCCGTCAATCGTCTTGACACTCAAAATCGAAAGACATACACTCGATTTACCGGACTGCCTCGGTCCGGTTTTTTTGTGGCCCGGTGGTGTAGCGGTTAACATATCGGCCTGTCACGCCGAAGATCGTGGGTTCGAATCCCATCCGGGTCGCCATTCCTCAGTCTCCCTTCAACTCTCCTGTTAACGCATCCCTTGTCGGCTTGTCTTACCCAGAGTATATTGGCTGTCATCTCACACCTATTTAGGCACGAGGACGACTTTTATGTATGACAAGCCAATGCTCAGTTTGGAACAAGCCCAGGCAGCCATTGCCGCAATGATTGCGGACTACAACAAAGACACCAACCGCAAGAACGTGGACATGGCCGTGGTGGACGATGCTGGCAACTTGCTGGCCTACGCTCGGATGGACCGTTGCCTTAGGCCTACCTTTGCTCTCCGCAAGGCCTATACTGCCGCAATCCGAGGAATGGACACCCTAGCATTCTCCGAAGCTTTGGTTGCCCAAGGTCGGTCCATCGAAGCCTTTGGTGACCCGCAATTGATCGCGATTCCAGGCGGGGTTGTGGTCATGAAAGAGGGCGCAGTGGTCGGCGCCATTGGGGTTGGCGGTCTGCCCAGCGGTATTGACGACCAGTCCATCGCCCAGGCAGGTCTGGCCGCGCTTAGTCTTTAAGCCCTGAAAATCGAATTGCCGGACACTGAAATGAGTGGCCGGCAATTACCTAGGAGATCAACCATGGCTATCGAGAGAAGCAACCCGTCCACCCTTGCTGATATGTCAGGATACAGCCACGTAGTCAAAGATGGCACCACGGTCTACGTGGCCGGTCAGCTATCCCGTAACAGCGCAGGAGAGACCATCGGCGAGGGTGATTTTGAAGCCCAAGCCGTGCAGGCGTTCAAGAACGTCCAAGCGGCGCTGGAGTCAGCCGGCAGCAACATGATCTCCATCTTGAAGATGAACGTCTTCATGACCCACCGAGAGGACATACCAGCATACCGGGAGATCAAGACCCGGTTCATTCCCGACGACGCCCTCCCAGTGAGCACACTAATACTGTGTTCCGGCTTGGCCGACCCGGTTTTTCGCATCGAGGTCGAAGTTATTGGGCGGGTGGCCGAATAGCAGATCTGCCATTCTGAAGTAACTTATTTCTTAAGTTAAAGGGGTAAAGACCATGGCTCCCACGGAAACTTTGGACTACCGCGTTAGCACGGTAGACCACGATATTATTTGCGCGCCAGACACCATCACGGGCATGGCCGCGTCATTGGAAAGCTTGGGCGTTTCACGGGCCCTGGTGGTTTGTGGCCCAACAATTTTGAAGCATTCCAATGTGGTGCAGCGAGTCCAGGAAGCGCTGGGAGACCTGTGCATTGGTCTGTTCTCCGGAGTGGTGCCCCACTCTCCCGTTGAGATGTTGGAAGAGGCAGCGGCCATCGCCCGAGAGTTGCAACCGGATGTCCTGGTGGCAGTTGGCGGCGGCAGCACCAGTGACACCTGCAAAGGCATTGCCGTGTTGCTGGCTGAGGGAGGAGAGGTATCGGACTACGAGATCCGATTTGAGCCTCCGAACAAGGTTTTTGTCCCTGAAACACCCCACAAAAAGATTCCCATCATAGCGGTAGCCACAACGCTGGGAGCGGCTGAGTTGAGCCGTGGTGGCGGCGGATTCACCAGCAAAAAGCTGGGTCGCAAGATACTGATTTCTGGCAAGGGAACCACCCCCAGAGTAATCATCATTGACGGCCAGGCGCTGGCCACCACTCCGCTCAGCATCCAGCTGTCCACAGGAATCGGCCAATTCCGTATCGCGGTGGAAAGCCTTTATTCCAAAGACCACCAACCAATTGGTGACGCGTTGGCTTTGCACACCATCAAGATGCTGGTGGAACATCTACCACAGTGTGTTGATCAAAATATCGACAGCTTGCTGCAAGCAAAATCCGCGTCCTGCATGATTATGCTAGCCCGCCCCGGCTTGGGTCTCAATACGGCGATGGCCCACAACATTGGCGGCCTGTACGATGTGCCCCACGGTGAGGCCAACTCAATAATTTTGCCCTACACCATGCGTTTTAACTTGGACGCTTCTGCCGATCGGCAAGTGTTAATCGCCCAGGCCATGGGCATCGATACGTCGAATATGACCAATGAAGACGCTGGCTTGGCGGCCGCCGACGGCGTGTCCCAACTCTGTCAGAAGCTGGGGTTGCCTATGCGCCTTCGTGACGTTGGAGTGCCGGAAGAAGGGCTGGAATTGATCGCTGCCGCAACGTTGCACGACCGTGGGCTAGCCACCAACCCCAAGCAGATTACCGATGCCGGACCAATCATGTCTGTTCTACGGGATGCCTGGTAGGTGACGGCAAAAGCTTAGGCAGCCCCATCGGCGCAGGCTAAAATAGCCTGCGCTATCTATCAAACCAAACGTAAACCAAAGGAAATTACCAATGAACGTTAACGAAGCCGTTGCTCGTATCTTGAAGCTCGAAGGTGTCGAATGGATATCCTGTTTTCCGTCCAATAACCTGATTGAATCGGCAGCGATGGAAGGGATCCGCACCGTCATGTTCCGGCACGAGCGGGGGGCCATCATGGCCGCCGATGGCTTCAGTCGTATGAACGATCGGGAAAGGTTTGGCGTGGTCATCACCCAGGGTGGCCCCGGCTCAGAGAACTCCATGGGCGGCATCGCCCAGGCGTTTGGCGACAACATCCCAATCCTGTATTTCGCAGGTGGCCCAGCCCTCAACCAGTATGCGGTGCGGCCCAACTTTTCCCCGGTGCGCACCTACGAGTCGGTCTCCAAGTACGGTGAGGTAATCATGCAGGCCGACCAGGTCGCCAGCACCATGCGCCGGGCCTTCCATAACCTACGGAACGGACGCCCAGGCCCGGTCTTGATCGAGATTCCGTCAGACGTTGCCAACCAGGAAGTAGATGAAGGCTCACTGAACTACCAGGCTCCAAAACGGGCTCCCCAGTCACCTGCGGCATCAGACATCATAGACGCCGTTAAACTGCTGCTCAATGCCAAGAAGCCAGTGATCTGGTCTGGCATGGGCGTGCTGATGTCCAAGGCCTCTGAAGAACTCAGGGAACTGGCAGAACTGACCGAGATTCCGGTCTACAGCACCATGCCCGGTAAGTCGTCATTTGACGACAGGCATCCGTTGGCTTTGGGCGCCGGAAGCAGCGCAACGTCGCTGCCCGCCCGCACCTGGGTCCAAGAGTCAGATGTGTTATTCGCAGTTGGTTCCAGCATGACCCGAACCGGCTACGGCCAGCCAATCCCCGACGGCAAGGTCATCATTCACAACACTGAGAGCATTGAAGACCTGAACAAAGATTTCTCGGTGGATGTTGGCATCCCTGGTGATGCCAAGCTGACGCTGCTGGCAATGATCGCGGAAGTTAAATCTCAGATTGGCGAGTCCGGTCGCCGAGACCAAACGGCCGTGGCCACCGAGATTGCCAAGCTGAAGGCCCAATGGATGGCCGATTGGAAGGACATTCTAAATTCCGATGAAACTCCAATCAACACCTACCGGGTGATTGGCGAACTGGAGCGCAATTTGGACAAAGAGAACAGCATCGTCACACACGACGCCGGAGCGCCCAGAGACACAATCATGCCCTTCTACACGTCCACCGTGCCCCACAGCTACATCGGTTGGGGCAAGACCACCCACCTCGGTTACGGCATCCCCCTGATGATTGGCGCCAAACTGGCCAACCCCGATAAGTTCTGCTTGAACTTCATGGGCGACGGCGCATTTGGAATGTCTGGCTTGGACATTGAGACATCGGTCAGAGAGGGCGCGCCCATCACCACCGTGGTGTTGAACAACGGCGGCATGGCCACTTATCCGGGCGGTTACCCCGTGGCCAACGAGCTGTTTGGCACGACCCGAATGGGCGGCGATTACGCCAAGCTGGCCGAGGGCATGGGCGCAGTTGGCATCACAGTTACCCGGCCAGGCGAAGTGGCCAATGCCATTAAGCAAGCAATGAAGCTCAACGCAGGGGGCAGGACGGTGCTGCTAGACATCCACACCAACCTGGAGGCCCGCCGGTCCAACTTTGCCTAGAACAGGCTACTGGCCAGGCTACTTTGAGGCGTCGGAGATTTGTTTGGCATAGCGAGCCAAAGACGCTTTGACGCCAGCCAAGGCCGGGATGGATTCTGCATCACAAGTATCCCGCAGTAGGCCGACATCTCATTCATACGTTCAACGAAGAGCTTCCAGGCAGAGGTCTGATGCGGCGCGGAGGTGCCGCCTCGGGTGAATCGGAAGCTTGGCCCGGCGTTCATACCCGGATTGCTTAGGCCTTTGGGAGAGGCGCTGACGCTGCTCCCAAAGGCCTAATTCAATCCATCATCAGATCCATGGAAACGCTGGCCTGCAGGGCCAGTTGCGCCTCTGTTTCCTTGGTGTGCATCATCAATCTGCTAAGAATCTGCATTGTCGCCGCTGGCGCCTTCTCCATCCTCGACGATTCCTTCAATCGCCGCAACTGCTGAGACAAGATAGGTAGCGCGGGAAGTTGGTCTCAAAGAAATAATACTGAACGGCGTAGACCTGCAGGTCTTCCAGAGTCAATTCACCGGTTTTTCACGCCTGATAATAGGGGGTGGTCCAACAGGGATTTGTTCTCTATCCTTTCGCCCAATCGATTCAATAAACTGTGTTCTACCAAAGGTTCTTCCTGAAAATATATGGAGTGATATTTGGCGCGGCATATTGCGGTGGCGTTGTAGTTAAACCGCCACACAAATTAGGCCGCAAGATACCAACCCAGTGCCTTTATCTCAAGGCGATCTGGGTTGGCATTCTCTGGCGGTATAGGGTTGTTTGGTTTTGCACTAGGGGTTGAGGGCTATGATTTGCTGACCCAACCACCGTAAATCGGGAATTGGCTGCAGATAAACTCGATGTAGGCCGGTTGACCAGACTTATTTACGTCGAACGCGCGCTTCAGAGCCAAGACAACGTCGGTTGGCTCGGTCACACGCTCGGTGTGGTAGCCCAGTTCGCCAATGACCTTGGACATGTCCACATCATCGTAACCCAGGACCTTGTGAGTGAACGGGTCGTGGCCATCGCCCCAGAAGCCGGGGCCGTAGCCAGCGAACCCACCGTTGCTAACGTGGACCACTGTGATGCCAATCTGCTGACGCAGGGCCACTTCCAACTGTCCCAGCATGTAGCCCAGACCAGCTTCACCAGTCACGGCAACGCAGTCCTTATCTGGATGGGCCAGCTTGGCAGCAATGGTCGCCGCAAAGCTGAATCCCAGCGACGATACGTTACCCCAACCGAGGAAGCCCCGGGGAATCAGCGTGTCATAAACCGTGCTCAGTTGGTCACGGGTATTGCCTGATTCATGGGTAACAAAGGATGTGAGAGGGTTGAGCGCCTCCATCAGCCCGGCGTAAACGCGGTAGGGGTTGATGGGCTTGTCGTTGGACGCCATTGCCTCTCGGTACTTAGTCATGGCCGTGTCACGGGAGGTCTTGACCTCTGCCGCAACGTTGCCGGCGGGACGACCACCCTTGGCCTTAGCATCGGCAATCAATGCCTGGAGTGAGAACTTGGCATCACCAATGACGGCTTGAGCCGTTGGGTAAATCTTATTAATGTGCAGTTCATCGATTGTGCAGTGGACAATCGTCTTATTAACCGCATTCGGAATGCCGTGGCTGAACCGTCCGGGAGACAAGCTGGAGCCAATGGCGAACAGCAAGTCGCACTTGTTCAGGTATTCATTAACCTGGTCTCCACGCACACCCACGAACAGCGGGTTATTCTCCGGGAAAGCGCCCTTGGCCTTCAAAGTAGAGACCACCGGCGTGTTCACCAGCTCGGCAAACTCCGTCAATTCGTCGGAAGCGCCGGCATAGATGACACCCTCACCGGCGTAGATCAGTGGATTTTCCGCCTTGAGCAGTAGGTCTATGGCACCGGAAACGTCTGCCGGGTCTGGCATGGACTTGGAACCCTTCACCGGGATGTAAGGGTCGGCCGTGTCATCATATTGGAGGTTGGGATCGGGAATCGCGATGACCACGGGGCCGGGCCGTCCGCTGCGCAGCATAGTAAAGGCGCGGCGCATGAACTCGGGGAGGCGTTCCGGCTTGTCCAGGTGGCCGTACCACTTGGTGACCGACTTCAGGGCTGCTGTAACGTCAAATTGGCTGTTTTCTGTGTCGCCTGCGGAGATACCGTCTGTGATGCAGAGCACTGGAGAACCGTCTTCAAAAGCCTGGGCCATTCCGGCAAAAGCGACCTGTAGTCCAGCGGCGTTAACCCCACCCTGGAAGGTACAGACTCCGATCTTGGTGCCGCCCGTGATTCTGGAAAAAGCATCGGCCACGGCCACGGCGTAGCGGTCATCGCGCATCATCACCATGGGCATGCCCTCTCTGCCAAGAGAGTTGTTTACCTTACATACAGGGAAGGTTGAGACCCAGTCGACCCCTTCCGCTTTAAGTATTCGAGCGATTCCGGTTCCTACATCAATGGACATTGTTCTTACCTCCGGTTATTTTGGCTGGTTACCGAGTGTTTTCCTGATCGGCGGTTCTTTTTTTATTGGCAGTCTAATCGAAAATAGACTTTGGTCTAGCCTCGTCAAAACTGACCAACTAGTTTACATAGTTGAAACAAACAGGTGCTACTCTAGTGGAGCGTTCCTAGGATTACAACTCAAATGCGCCCGAATGACCAGCATTGGACATTAAGAATCATAGTCGCAATAAACGGCTAGTAGCGAACATTGGTAGATTTGACCAAGGCTGTTAATTCTCGCTATAGTTTGCAAAAATAGTGGACACAAAATACCACGGGGCTGTTAGATAGCCTTAGAGTTTGTTCTAGCCGGGCCAACGAAAATAGGATGGAGAGTTATGAGTTACAAGGCTGAGTACATCTGGGTAGATGGGCAAAAACCCACCGCCAAATTGC
>DUCU01000038.1 GCA_012959605.1 Dehalococcoidia bacterium
CCCATAACCGGGAAACCCTGTGCCGGTGAAATAAGGCTCATCCCAAGTCCCGTCATTTCGCTGGGTTTCGGCAAGGTATAGTAACCCTTTTTGGGCTGCTTCGCATCCATGGTCTTTGGCAGCCACCAGGCCGAGCAAAGCCCAGGCTGTTTGCGATGCGGTGCTTGGTCCAACGCCGCGCAGGTTGGAGTTCACGTAAGAGCCGCAACTCTCGCCCCAACCACCGTTTTCATTCTGGTGGATGAGAAGCCACATTACGGCGCGACGGATGTACCCCTGCGACATGTCTTCACCGATGGCTTCCAGGGCAGGCAGAACTGCGCCGATGCCATAGACGTAATTCACACCCCAACGACCAAACCAAGAACCGTCTTCTTCTTGCTCGCTGATCACGTACTTGAACCCGCGGGCGACCGCCGGATCGTCTTTGGTGTAGCCAAGGCGTCCGTACATCTCCAACAGGTGTGCCGTTACGTCGACGCTGGGGGGGTCCAAAGTCTCGCCAAAATCCGAGAACGGTATCTTGGTCAGGTATTTCTTGTTGTTGTCCTTGTCAAAGGCGGCCCAGCCGCCGTTTTTGGACTGCATCCCGGCCATCCATTCCACCCCGCGCTGGATGGAATCGGCACGGCGCGGCTCCTCATTGTCCGGCAGCTTAACTTTGTCGAGGGCCATGACAACAATCGAGGCGTCATCTATGTCCGGGTAAGCCAGGTTGTCGAACTCAAACGACCAGCCGCCCGGACGAGTTTTCTTCGCCCTTACCTGCCAATCGCCTCCAACGAATATCTGCTTGTCCATGAGCCACCTGGCGGATGACTGAACCATAGGGTCATCCGCCGCGATTCCGGATTCAAGCAGAGCTAACTGGGCAATGCAGGTGTCCCAGACCGGAGAGATGCACGCCTGGACGCTGCAATGGTCTTCGTCTTCCCGTACGAACACTTCAAAGGCCTCAAACCCTTTTTTGACTGCTTCGTGTTCCGGGCCGTAGCCCATTGTATGCAGCGCAATCAGTGAGTAGACCCAGGGCGGTTGAATGCCAGCCCATGAGCCGTCGGCTTCCTGGTGCTCCAAGACCCATTTCAGTATCTTTCGCTCAGCCTGGCCTCGAAATGGATGAAATGGCAGACGCTGGTAGAGACCAACCATCTTGTCGGACCAATACAGGGCTTTGGCCCAGCCGAGTTTGGTTTTGGGTTTTGGTAGATCGTAATCAGTGCCGGCGCGGCCTCCGGGGTAAAGCTCGTCAATGTTGGCCGCCTCCGGCACCGGACAGTACGGTTGTCTGGTGAGAATTATCAGCATGGGAACGACAGTGGCCCGCGCCCAACTAGCGAACTCATAGATGTTGAACGGCGCCCAAGCCGGAAGGTAAATCATCTCTGGGGGCATGTTGGGGGTGCCTTTCCAGTCCCATTGGCCAAATAACGACAGCCAAATTTTAGTGAACACCCTAACTTGAGGTATCCCGCCTTTGGATAGGATGAACTCGCGGGCTTTTTGAAGCGGCTCAGAATTTGGCGAATGGCCTGCTAGTTTGAGGGCAAAGTAACATTCAACCGAAGTGCTGACGTCGCCGGGGGACTCGTAATACTGACCCCAGGAACCATCGTCCCGCTGCTTGCTCAGTATGTAATTGCAGACCTTCCTCCACCGCTCCAGGTCATGGTGGCCCGTAAAGTGGCAGAGCATCAGATACTCGGCTTCCATTGTGGGGTTGGACTCCAGCTCCCCCCACCAATAACCCTCAGCGTATTGTGACTGGCGGAAGTATTCCTGAGACTTATGCACCGCCCACTGGGTGGCTTGGTTCACCGGCCTATTCTCTGGTCGCACAGGCATGGCTAAGCGATGTCACTGCGAATCCGTTCCTGGATTTTGCCGCTCACGTAGCCGTGGTCAACGAACCAATTGACCGACTGCTTTAACGCGTCGGTAACGGAACTTTGTGGCAAACCCAGCTCGTTGATCGCCTTATCACAACTCACGTATGCTGGGTGTTTGGATGCCAGCACCCCTTCTATGGGAATGGCCGGCTCACGGCGGAGGAGAGTACCTTCAATGAACCGGTCTGCGTAACCAACGCCTACCACCAGCCAATATGGCGCTCTGATGCGGGGTGCTGGGAGCCCGGTCAGATCACTTAGCATGTCGAATATCTGCTTCAGACTCACGTTCTGGTTGCCAAGGATGTAACGCTCCCTGGGTTTTCCTTTCTCTAAGGCCAAGATATGGCCTTCTACAACGTCAGCCACGTCCACGATGTTCATGCCGGTCTTCAGATACGCGGGTACTTTACGCCGGAGAAAATCCAACACGATCTTCCCGGTAGGTGTGGGCTTAACGTCCCACGGGCCCACCGGCAGGGTTGGATTAACGATTACCACCGGCATGACACCGGCAGCGAAGGCCAGAGCCTTTTGCTCAGCTAGGTGTTTGGAGTTCTTGTAATAGCCATGGAGAGACTTGAGGTCAAGTGGAGTATTTTCGTCGCCGAGGCCGGTTTGGGGGATGCCTATGGTGCCCACAGTGCTGGTATAAACCGTGCGGGAGACTCCGGCTTGGCGGGCGGCTTCCAGGACGTTGATCGTCCCTTGAACATTAGCCCGTGACACTCCCGTCGGATCTCTGGACCAGAATGTGTAGGCGGCCGCCACGTGGTAAACAGCCTCACAGCCTTGAATTGCCCGGTCGATGGACTGTCGGTCTAGGATGTCGCCTTCCACCTGATTGATACCGGTGTCTTGGATGGTTAGCCGGTTGCTGCCAGGACGCACCAGCGCTTGGACGTCGTCGCCCCGCCGCCTCAGTTCACGGGCCAGGTTGCCGCCGATGAACCCAGTGGCACCGGTGACTAAGATTTTCATAGCCTTGGCTCGCACGGTGGAGAAATGTTTGCCAATAACGGCACTGGGCTAGCCGCTGCCATTCCCGATAACCCCGGTGGCCCTCATGTAGGACAGCCCAAAGTTGGTTAACACCGCTTGGCACAGTTGCAGTTGTTTCTTGAGGCGCAGCATCGTGGGAATCCGCCACGGCATGAGCAGCACGTTGGTGACAACTTTATAGGGAGACTTTGCCAAACCCGGAAGATAGCCAGGGAGGCGTTGATTGGCCGTGTCCAAGACTACTCTTACTGATAGAAACGGCACCCCGGCATTTTGAGCTGCCTCGGCTGCGCGGTAGTCTTCCATGTTGACGCTAGTCGCCTGATACTGTTGCCGGAGGTCTTCACGCTCTCGTATCTCGGCTACCAAATGGTCAACGGTCAGCGCACCGCCGTTGAACAAGGGCACCGAAAGGTCTAGGGCTGCCTGCTCCGCCAACTTGAACATGCCATCGTCTGGGGTGATTGCCCGGCCCGCGCCCATAGTGGCCCCGTTTTGGAGTGCGTACCGGTCTGCCAACAATAGGTCGCCGGTCTCAAGGGACGGGTCGATGCCACCAGCCACGCCGACCAACAACACGCCTTGCAAGTTGGTGCGCCGTTCCGTTAGTAACTGGGCTAAAGCAGCGCCTGCCCGGTCTGGCCCAACGCCCAACACGCGAAACTCCACTTCGGGTCTGACCCCGGTGGCATCTTCAATGTCAAGTAATTCACGCCGGAGACCGATCAATTCTTGCTCCATGCTGGATGCCACGATTAACAAATTGTTGTACTTCTCTTAATAATTGAACTGCTACTTGGCACCCAGATACTAGGCAGCCGTGATGCCGCCCTTCGTGGCCGCGCCAGACTTAATCAAGGTGGCCCAGTCCTTGGGGGTTCTCAGGGCCTCAAAAATGGTCGCCGACTCAAAGCCGCAGTGCATCATACAGTTGGCGCACCTTGGGTCTTTGCCCACCCCGTATTTCTCCCAGATGTCTTCGTCAAACAGCTCGGCAACGTGTTCCACGTGCTCATCTGCCAGAGGATAGCAGGGCTTTCTCCAGCCCATAACCGTGTAGGTTGGGTTGGACCAAGCAGTGCATTGATACTCCCGCTCACCCTTCAAGAAGTTCAGGTAGAGGGGGTTGTTGTAAAAACGTGCACCCTTAGAGTTCTCTGGCGACAGTAATTCTTGGAACAACTCATAGGATTCCTGCCGTGTTAGGAACATCTCTTGAACCGGTGCGTCTTCAAAATCAAAGCCGGGGGAGATCATCGAGCCCTCGACTCCCATATCGTTGACCAACCGGAACATTTCGTTAAGGTCGCCAACGTCGCTGGTTCGGAACACCGTTGAGTTGGTGCAGACCCGGTAGCCACGGTCGAGGGCTGATTGCACCGCGTCGACGGCCTTCTTGAAAACGCCCTTGCGGTCCACAGACTCGTCGTGCTTTTCTTCCATGCCATCCAGATGGACCACCCAGCACAGGTACTTGGACGGGGGTATCTTGTCCATGATCCGGTCCAGTAAGAGTCCATTGGTGCAGCAATAGATGAAGTATTTCTCTTCAATCAGTTTATTGATGATCTCATGTATCCGAGGGTGAATCGTCGGCTCCCCGCCAGCGATGGATACTATTGGAGCGCCAGATTCCCTAACAGCGGCAAGGGCTTCTTCCACCGGCATCATCTTGTCCAACACTGGTTTGTATTCCCTGATGCGTCCACAGCCGATGCAGGCTAGGTTGCACATTTCCAGAGGCTCAAGCATGGTCACCAAGGGAAATTTCTTCCTACCCTTCAGCTTGTTCTTGAGCAGGTAGCCAGCCAGCCGAACCGATAATTCCAATGGACGTTTGGCGCGTTTCTTGCCGTTGTCCTGGGGAGGTGCTTCATTCTGGGGTTCTTTTGTAGTAGTCATATAGTCAAACCTTAAGGGT
>DUCU01000039.1 GCA_012959605.1 Dehalococcoidia bacterium
TCCATGCCGAGTACAACCTGGCCTCCCACAAAGACGAAGCTACCTTGGTGAGGCCGTTCCCCATCAGCGTTGATTTTGAGCAGATAAACCAAGAGTCTCAGAGTCAGGAAGTAACCGATGAAGTCGGCCGGCTGATCAAATCGATGGGGCTGGGTGGGCAAATCGTTGGCCTTGGAATTGACCGAATCGACTACACCAAGGGCATCCCGCACCGTATCCGGGCTTTTGGACGGTTCTTGGAGAAATACCCTGAATATATCGGCAAGGTGGTTTTCGTCCAGGCTGGAGTGATGAGCCGCACCGACATCGACGCCTACCAACTTCTGTCTGATCAGATAGACCAGGAGTTGGCCAACGTCAATAATCGATACGGCACCGATAATTGGCTGCCCATCATTTATCTGCCGGATGACCTCCCCTCTGTCACCCTGGCTGCGCTGAGGCGGATTGCCCGCTTCTGTGTGGTCAGCTCCCTCCATGATGGAATGAACCTGGTGGCCAAGGAGTATGTGGCGAGTCGGTTCGACGAGGATGGAGTTTTGATCTTGAGCCCGTTCACCGGAGCAGCTAGCGAGTTGGTTGATTCAGTGATTGTGAATCCCTATGCCACCGATGATTTTGCCGACGCGATCTTAGAATCAGTGGTGATGCCGTACGAACTTCGGCACGAGCGCATGGTCCGAATGCGCACAGTGGTTGAGGGAAACAACATCTACATGTGGGCCGCCCGGTTGTTTGTAGACTTGATGCAAGGGACCCGCCGGTCTCGTCGCCCCATTCGGAGCTTTTAGCCAGGCCCCATGCCCCACCTATTAAACGTCTGGCCGTCGGTGAGTCGCAAGTTGTCCGGCGCTTCCCGCGTCCTTTTGCTGTTCGACTACGACGGCACTCTGACCCCGATAGTCGCCCGTCCTGAGATTGCAAGATTGTCTGATGAGACGCGCCGGTTGCTCTCGCTGCTGGCGGGAATGGACCGGTTTGTCGTGGGCGTGGTCAGTGGGCGTGGTCTGGCTGATCTGGAGTCGTTGGTGGCAATTCCCGGCCTGGCTTATGCCGGTAATCACGGTCTGGAGATTAGCGGGGCTGGGAAGGATTTTGTGCACCCAGAAGCACCAGCATTTGAGGAGACATTGGCGGAGGTCGCCAGCCTATTGGTGCAGGGATTAGCCGGCGTACCGGGCATTGTTGTGGACAGTAAACGGCTGACCCTGACCGTGCATTTTAGGAGCACACCGGATTCTTACAGCGAACAAGTCGACGATACAGTTGTGGCCACCGCTAGGCCTTACGTGGATGCGGGACGTATGAAAATCACCAGGGGTAAGAAGGTGGTGGAGGTGCGGCCCAACATTGACTGGGGTAAGGGCAAGGCCATTGAGCAAATACGTAAGAACTGCGGTGACAGTCCGCTGCCGATGTTTTTCGGGGACGATGAGACCGATGAAGAAGGGTTTGTTACGGTGCAGGACGCTGGTGGGGTCGCGGTATACATCGGCGGCACCAGACAGAACACCAAGGCGCTGCATCAGTTGGAGTCACCGCAAGAAGTAGCTCAGGTGTTGGCGCTGCTCACTCAGCTTTAAGTGAGTTAAGGTAGGCCGTTTTGTTCCACTTGCATTAATTTGTCCAAGCGGCGTTGGAACCGTTTTTCATGAATGAAGTTGGCACCCAAGAATGCCTCTAGTACTACTTTGGTCAACTCGATTCCGATGACCCGGCCACCGATGCAGATGACGTTCATGTTGTCGTGTTCAACGCCCTGGCGAGCCGTGTAAGTATCGTGGCAAAGGCAGGCCCGGATGCCTTTAATCTTGTTGGCGGTGATGCTGGCGCCCACTCCGCTGCCGCAGACCACCACACCCCGTTCCGTGTTTCCAGAGAGGACTGAATCAGCCACGGCAACGGCAAAGTCTGGGTAATCGTCGTTGGGATCCATTGTGTGGGCGCCAACGTCACTTACCTGGTGTCCTTGGGACTCCAGCCAGGCGACGACTTCACCCTTTAGATCAAAACCAGCATGGTCCGCGCCAACGGCCACTTTCATCAATTTACTCCATCCGGAAAGTTACCTCAGCATACGCATTGGGCTCATCTCATGCAAGACCGAAACACAATTTTTGTGTCTGACGCCCGCTAAAACCAACATAACCTATTAGATAAGACATGGCCAGGAGTATTCTGGCTCCACGGCCAGGATCGATTCTCATCAATCTGGGCTTATGCTAGAATGCTTTGACCTCAGATAGACTTGATTACCCGTTGTTTAGGCTTGTATCCACGTTGTTGTATGGCCTACGGCGACCCACAATCTTTATTCGGTTGGCGTGCAGATGATCAAAGCGGTCTCCTTTGACTTTTACAATACCCTGGTCCGGTTCTGGCCTCCTTTGGAAGAGATACAGCAGGCCGCCTGCCACGAGTTTGGTTTGACAGTTCAACAAGATGACATCACCCGCGGATATGCCGTGGCAGATGTGCTCTTCAATCGCGAGAATGAAGATCGCCCGCTTTCCAAAAGAACCGATGAAGAGCGGATAGAATTCTTTGGCCGATACGAGCAGTTGATTCTGGAAACCGCCGGCATCCCCGTATCGATGGACCTGGCCAAGCAGGTCTGGAAGATGGCCCTGACCGTACCCAAAGACTTCATACCTTTTAACGACTCTGTCCCCGCTCTTGAGGAACTTAGAGAGGCTGGATACAAAGTTGGAATAATCACCAATCTCCGGCGTGATTTGGGAGAGCTTTGTACGCGGGCTGGCCTGGCCTCCTACTTGGACTTTACTGTGGGTTCGGAAGAAGTCGGTATCGAAAAACCGAACCCCCGTATCTTCATGGCCGCCCTAGAAAAGGTTGGGGCCGCGCCTGAGGAAGTGCTCCACGTTGGCGACCAGGTCCGTTCTGATGTCATGGGCGCTGAGGGCGTCGGAATGAAAGCGGTCTTAATCGACCGGAGTGGCCACACCCCGGAGGCTGAGGGCTGCTTGATCATCTCCAGCCTGTCCGAACTCACCAAGGTTCTGGAAGACCTAAGTTAAATAGGCCTCTGGTTCTCCTCGTTTACCTGTGGTGGCTTTCATCCGGTTGATGATACCCTGGATGCAATCAATTCGATTCAGTTATTGCTTAGCGGAGGGTCCAAATGGCGGAAGAAACTCAGACCACCAAGCAGGACAACCAACCAGTAAATATCGCGGTTTGGTACGACTATATTTGACCCTGGTGCTACGTCGGCCTGGAGCGGGTCGACAAGTTGGCCAACGAGTATGAGATAGCCGTCGAAGGCAAGGCTTATCTGCTGCGTCCGGATACTCCGAAAGAGGGCCGGGAGCGCCCCCAGCGCCCAGGTGAGACCGAGGACGATTTGTCCGAGCCGCTGCGAGGCCAGGCAAGAGACGCGGGTCTAATCATGAAACCCTCCAAGAGGACGCCCAATACCCTGTACGCACTAGAAGCTACGGAGTACGCCCAGCAGCATGGCAAGTTCTTGGAGTTCCACCACGCGGCCTACAAGGCTTTCTGGGAAGACCGGCAAGACATTGGAGAGATGGAAATTCTGCACAAGGTAGCCCACGAAGTTGACCTGGACGCAGACGAGATGGTGAAGGGTCTGGAAGAAAAGACCTACGCTGAGACCGTCATGTCCCAGTACCAAGAGGCTCTTGGCTACGGGATCAGCGGCATTCCTACCTTCTTGGTTGGGAACCTGCTCTTCACTGGAGCGCAGCCCTACGGCACCTTCAAGATGGCCATGGAGCGCTACCTGACCGAGGGTGTCCCACCAGCCCCTGAATCGTAATCTCCGTTTAGAGATTGCAATGAAAAAGGCCCGCTTCACAGCGGGCCTTTTTCATTGCATGTCGGGTTTGTTACTGCCGGTCTAGTCGTCGGCCGGAGCTGCAGTCAGGTTGGGCGACTCACCCTCAACGGACTCTTCGTCATCGTCTATGGGAAGGCCGTAGTTAACAGCGTACAGCCTGGCGTAGACGCCGCCTTTTTTGGCCAGCAGCGTTTCATGGTCGCCCATCTCCACCAGCCTGCCTTGGTCCAGCACCACAATGTTGTCCGCATTACGGATGGTGGAGAGACGGTGGGCAATGACGATGGATGTTCGCCCGGACAGCACCTGCTTCAGGGCCTGTTGAATCAGCACCTCTGTGTGGGTGTCAATGTTGGCTGTCGCCTCGTCTAGGATGATTACTCGTGGGTCGCCGACCACCGCCCGGGCAAAGCTGAGAAGCTGACGTTGGCCAACGCTAAGATTGATACCCCGCTCAGCTAGCACTGTATTGTAGCCAAGGTCCAGCATCATGATGAAATCATGGGCGCCGACGTTTTTGGCGGCCGCGACGATCTGGTCGTCGCTGATATTTTCATTGTTATACCGGATGTTGTCCGCCACGGTTCCAGAGAACAGATACGGCTCCTGGAGCACCATGCTCATCTGGCTAACCAACGAGTGCCGGGTAACGTCGCGAATGTCGTGACCGTCTACGGTGATGCGACCATTGGTCACGTCGGCAAAGCGGTGTATCAGAGTAACCAATGTGCTTTTGCCAGCGCCAGTGGAGCCGACTAAGGCAACGTTATCACCCGGTTTGATGTGCAGGCTAACCTCTTTCAAAACGGGTACGTCTTTCACATATTCGAAGTTGACGTCTTCAAACCGAATCTCGCCCTGAATTTCCGGCAGTGTGATGGCGTCTTCTTTGTCCACGACTTCCGGTTTCAGATCCAGTACCTCAAAGATGCGGACGCCGGCCGCCATGGCCCGTTGCAACTGGCTGTATTGCATGGTCAAGTGACGAACCGGCTCAAAGAACCGTTGAATCCAAAGGGCAAATGCAACCAGTACCGGCCATTCCAGGTTTCCTCCTTTGACCATGATGCCGCCCACCAAGATGACTCCAAAGCCCATGCCGATTCCCATGAGGGTCTCAACGAACGGCTGAAGGGCCCCGGAGTACCGGCTGGCTTCCATGTTGGAGTTCAGGTGCTCGGTGTTCAGCTCGTCAAAGTACTCCATGTTGGCGTCTTGGCGGTTGAAGCTCTCCACGACCCGGATTCCGGTAATGTTCTGGTTGTATTCACCGTTTACCATGGCAATGGCTCGGCGAATGCGCATGAATGAATGCCGCGCAAATTTCTGCCAGTAGGTCAGAACAAAGAACAACACGGGTAGGATGCTCATGCTGACTAGGGCCAGCCGCCAGTCAATCCACACCATAAAAATGATGATCCCACCCAGGCTTAAAGCATCGGAGAAGCTCTGAATCATTAGCTCAAAGGTTTCTTGCAATTGGAGCACATCGCTCTGGCTACGAGACATGATGCGCCCCACCGGGGTTCGGTGGAAGAAGGATGGCGAGAGTTCTTGCAGGTGGTTGAACATGCCGGTACGCAGGGAGTACAAGATACCCTGGCCCACCTTGGGCATGAATACAAATTGGACGTAGTTTGCCCCAAAGTGGAGGATAGTTACACCCGCGAAGACGCCACCAATTATATGCAGACGGGAAACGTCGCCGGGTTCAACAGCCCAGATGATGCCTATCATCATCAGCCAAGGGACCAACACGTTGCCGAGGGTGTACACCAGCACGGCAATGATAGCAATGATGGCATCACGTTTGTAAGGCCAGATGTAAGTCATTAGCCGCAATACGACCTTGTGGTCATATGCGGAACCGACGATTGAATCGTCCCTTAGATTATCTTCATTGGCGGTGTGCATGCCAGAGGACCCCATGCCCTTCATGCCGCCCATCATGCCGCCGACTCCGCCTCCTGGTCCTGAAGCCCTCATTAGTTGTCTCCTCCCATGTCAGTGGCTAATCGAGGACTTCCGCCACCAGGCGTATCTCCAGCGGACGATTGGTCCACTGGGTTATTAATTGGTGCGTCCAACAACATTTCTTCTTGGGGTTGTAGTTGTAGGTCGTATATCTCTTGGTAGATTCCGCCCCGCGCTAACAGTTCATTGTGGGTGCCTTGCTCCTCAATCTGGCCGTCTTTCAAGACCACTATGAGATGGGCTTCCCGTACTGTGCTAAGTCGGTGGGCGATGACGAACGTGGTCCGGTTCTTCATCACGTTAATCATTGCCTGATGAATCATTCGTTCCGTTTGAACGTCCACACTGGATGTTGAGTCGTCCAGAATCAGCACCGGTGGGTCGGTCAGGATACTGCGGGCAATGGACAGTCTCTGGCGTTGGCCGCCGGATAATGTTGAGCCGCGTTCCCCGACCCAGGTGTCATAGCCATCTTCCAGGGAATCGATATGGTCATGGAGTTGGGCCACCTTGGCGGCGGAAATCACCTCTTCCCGGGTGGCGTCCTTCTTGCCGTAGGCGATGTTGTCGTGAATGGTGGCGCTGAATAAGAATACGTCCTGCTGGACGATTCCCACGTTGATACGCAGAGACTCCAGTGTCAGGTCGCGTACATCTTGCCCGTCAATTGTGATGCTGCCTTCGCTAACGTCGTAGAACCTGGGTAATAGGTTTACTATGGTGCTCTTGCCGCTGCCGGGCGCGCCCAAAATTGCGGTTATCTGATCTCTTTTGGCGGAGATGCTTACGTGTTGCAGCGCTGGGGCCCTGTTCTCGTAGGAGAAGGTAACGTCGTTGAATTCAACGCCGCCGTGGGCCCTTTCCAAGACCACTGCATTGGGTTTTTCCAGGACTGGAGAATTGGCGTCGAGCACTTCAAACAGCCGTCCACCGGAGGATATTGCCCTGGAGAAAGCGTTGATTATGAACGATGACATCCTGATGGGAAAGGTTAATTGGTTCATGTAAAGAATGAACTTGGTCAAATCACCGGCGGTCATATCTCCCCGGATGACTTCCCAGCCGCCGTACCAAAGGATGATGCCCAGGCCAGAGGTGAAGAAGAATGTCATCCAGGCGCTATTGGTACCCTGAAGCCGCTCTGAACGGAAGTATTCCTCTCGGAGTTCCTCTGCTTTTTTGGCGAACTTGTCCTTCTCGAATTCCTCTGATGCGAAGGCCTTCACCACATGGATACCAACCAGGTTCTCCTGGAGAATGGTAACCGCTTCACCCATCCGCTCTTGTACCTGCAGCCACATTCTTCGTAGGCGTCCCATGACCATAGAAGATCGGATGACGATGAATGGGACAAATATGAGGCTTAAGAGCGTGAGCTCCCAGTTCATCATACTCAGAATCAAGAGCAGGGCGATTAGACGGACAACCACCTCAAGTGCACGGACCAGGCCCATGTTAACGAACCGGCGTACCGCTTCAACATCTGCAGTGGCCTTGGACATAAGGTCGCCAGTGTGCTCTTTGTCGTGATAGGCGAAACTTAAATGCTGGAGCTTGTTGTAGAAGTCATTTCGGAATACATAGGACACCTTCTGAGAGAGGGAGTCGGTGCAGTAGGTACGGACAAAATCTAGGAAGCCTCTTACAATGCTCGCGCCCAGAATTGCCAGAGCGAAAAAGACGAGGGTGGAAGTTTCTACGGCCTTACCAGCGATGCCGTTTTCGTCCACCTCGACCAAGAGGTCGATGGCGTTGCCGAAGAGCCAGGGTATGGATAAAGACACGCCGACTGCGGCGAGGAAGCTCGCGTAAGCAAAGATTAGGCGGAGGCGAAACTGCCACGCAATCTTAGTGATTCGGACAAGAATTGACATCTAGTAGTTCTTGACTGCTCTACTCACCGCAAAAGAAGGATTACGTTACGGCCGTCGAATCTCGACGCGCCGTTCTTTAAGGCTGATTGCGGAATGGAAATTTGGACGCCTCAGTACCTGAATCCACTCATGAATTAGACCCGGAATCCATATTAGAAATAGTACTTGGCGATGGTGCAATGATAACCCCAAAGTAACAGCTAGTACAAGCTAAATTCTGGCTTGATGACGGCGTCCACGCCGCAGTTGCTTAACATAACAATGCCTCGGCCAGATTAGCCGAGGCACTTTAGATATCTAATCACCCTGATTAGGGCTGCAGTTTACGGTTTTACGACTCGTATATTCGCACCCATGGTCTCAAAGCTGCGGGCGCTGGCTTCACCCTCTGCCCCTGCGAACACATCTTTGGTGGAGACCAACTCCACGTCTTGCAGACCGGCATGCATGATGGCATTCAGGTACTCTCCATCCAGAAGAGCGCCGCCGATTCAAGCGGTCCAAAGGTCCACATCTTCTTTGGCGCCATCGGTCACTTGCTTGTGGACAACGATGTCAGCCAGATACAAACGTCCGCCGGGCTTGAGCACACGAAATACTTCCTTAGCAACGTCAAATGTATCGTTGTCGAAGGGGATTTCCTGTCCTGTAGCTTCCCGGAATTCCGCGTTGATAGCCCCAAGTTCAGTAGCGCCGGCACGGGAATGGGACAGCATGGCCTGGCTGAAATCCACTCCGTACACTCGGCCGTCTGGCCCCGTCTTGCCTGCGGCGATCAGAGAATCGGTACCGTCACCACAGCCCAGGTCTAGAACGGCGGAGCCAGCGGGGATATCGGCGAAGACCGACACATTAGACACGCCAGTAAAACGGGCTACGGAAGTTTGGGGTTGGCTGATTAAAAGCTCGGCCGGTTATCCAATGCTCCTGGCAAAATCAAAACCAAGAGGGAACGGATGCGCCTCTTGCAGGTTGTCTGCTGAGTTGGAATATGCTTCTCGGACTTTCTCCAACAGTTCATTGCCAGATGTTGTTTCCTTAACCATATTCCAACCCCTCAGGCTCGAACTGTTTAAATACTAACGGACCATTGGCATAAAGACAATACTGTTCTATCTATCTAATTAATAAATAATTATTTATACAAATAGCAATGCAGCTATAGAAAACCCGGCCTTGATGATTCGTGAGGCCGGGGTTTTATTGGATTTTTTACTTGGTGGACTGAAACTGGATAAAGTTACATCCGGTCTGGAACTGCCATCCCCATCAGGTTTAGAGTGCGCCGGAAGACAATCAGCGCGGCCTCCACCAGCTTCAATCGGGCCGCAGTGATAGCGTCATCCTCGGCGTTGGAGGACACTACCCGGCAGTTCTCATAGAAGGTATGAAAGGTGTTGGCCACGTTGGTGGCGTAATGGGGCAGATGGTGGGGTTCCAAAGCGCGCGCCATCGCTGCCACTAGTTCCGGCAGCCGTAGCAGAGCCCGAATCAACTCCAGTTCGCTTGGGTGGGTCAGCAAGCCAACATCGCCGGAACTCCAGTCAATTCCCCGTTCCTTAGCTAATTTGAGGATGCTTGCGTTGCGAGCGTGGGCGTATTGAACGTAGTAGACTGGATTCTCCGTGGACTCTTTTTTGGCCAGGTCCAGGTCAAAATCCATCTGAGTCGATGGGGCTTTAGCCAAGAACGAGAACCGGCAGGCGTCAGAGCCCACTTCGTCGGCCAACTCCCGCAGTGTTATTAGGTTGCCACTGCGCTTGCTTTGGCGCACCACTTCCTCGCCCCGGCGTAATCCTACCATCTGGGAAATTAGTACTGTGAGCCGATCGCGTTCGATACCTAGAGCTTCAACGGCTGATTTCATCCGTGGCACGTGACCTTGGTGGTCGGCGCCCCAGATGTCGACCACGGTATCAAACCCGCGCTCAACGAACTTGTTGCGGTGGTAGGCAATATCAGAGGCGAAATAAGTTGGTTCTCCCCCGGTTTTTACCACTACGTTGTCTTTGTCATCGCCCAGGGCAACGGAGTTGAACCACAGGGCACCGTCCCGATCTGTCAGGTGGTCATTTTCCCGGAGTAGCTTGATGGTTGAATCGTATTCACCGTTCGCGAAGAGAGAGCGTTCGCTGAACCAGTTGTCAAACTCCACTCCAATGGTGGACAGGTCGTCCTTGATTGTGGCAATCATCTTCTCGCGACCAATGTCGCCAATTTCTTTCAGCGTCTGTTCTTCTGCCATTTCCAGAAACCGGGAGCCTTCCGTATCAATGATCTCTTTCGCTAGATCAACTATGTAGTCGCCCTGGTAGCCGCCTTCCGGCACTTCCGCTTCCTGGCCTAGAGCCTGTTTGTAGCGGGCAAGGATGGATAGGTAGAACAACTGCATCTGGTTGCCGGCGTCATTGATGTAATACTCGCGGGTCACGTCAAAACCGGCTGCATCTAAGACTTTGGCCAGGGCGCTGCCCGTAACCGCTCCCCTGACGTGGCCCACGTGTACTGGACCGGTTGGGTTGACGCTGACAAATTCCACCATGATGCGGTGGCCTTTGCCGGAGTCAACATTGCCAAACTCGTTGCCGGTTTGGCGGATGGTCTCCACCTGTTGTTGCAGCCAGGATTCTTTCAGGTAGAAATTTATGAAACCAGGTGGTGCGGCCTCAACTCGGTCGATGACGTCGTTGGGCGCAATATGGCTGGCCAATGATTGGGCCAGCTCAAGGGGATTGATTCGGGTTGCCTTCGCCAAACGCAACGGTAGGTTGGTGGCAAAATCCCCGTGCTCGGAGTTGCCAGGGCGCTCCACTTGAATCACAGGCATCGTTTCTAATTGCAGTGTTCCTTCCTGCCGAGCGGCTTCCAAGGCGTCGGCCACCAACTGCTGGATGGAATCTATTATTAGCGGGTTCGGCATGGGCGAGTGTCCCCCGAGTTTCTCAGGTTTCTTTGCTGAAAATACGCATTTCATCAAATAACGAAAGGCGGCCATACAAAGGCCGCCAATATTGGGTGGCGCTTGATTATCTTACCACATGGCAGGCTCTTTTCAGGCACGGATCAAGAGCATAGTTGGGGCGCAAACACTTCACTGGCGCTTAAATTTCTTAGACCTGCCACATCTCCTGGGAATCGGGATGACGGTTCCTGGATATCAGGTCGGGAGACTGACTGTTACAATTGTGAGAGTTGTTTTTCGCCTTTGAGTCGAGCCTGAATAGATTGGCTACCAAAGACGAAATCGACCGATAAAAATCTGGTAAAACACCCGAATAATTTACTGAAGATTTGATGGAAGAATCCCAGCAAACACCGACCGAACCCCGTTCCGAACAGCAGTCCAGACCGCCTGAAGAGGTGATCCACGGGCTGGTACAGGAACTTGAGCGTTTGATGGAGTCCAGTGAGCGACAGCAAGCCCTGGAGCTTTTTGCTGATCTGCACCCGGTGGACCAAGGAGAGGTGCTAGACGGGCTGCCCAAGGAACACAGCCAATCGCTGTTGGACGAACTGGACGCTAATGTCGTCGCGGAGATTCTGGAGTACCTGGAACCCGAAGAATCGGTCGAAATGATCGGCGATCGAACCCCGGCAGACCTGGCTGAAGTACTCGACTTAACTGGTCCCGACGTGGCAGTCGATCTCCTGCGCCAGATGCCGGAAGAGAAGCAGAACGAGACCCTGGAAGCAATGGCCGACTCGGCTGAAGTCACTGAGCTTCTGCAGTATCAAGACGACACTGCTGGTGGTCTGATGACCCCGGACTACCCGGTGGTCAACGAGAAAACCACCACCCCCAACGCCCTGGACCAACTGCGGTTGCTGGGAGAAGACGCCGAGGATATCAACTCGGTATTGGTGATTGATGACGACCAGCGGTTGGTGGGGTCATTGAGCATCACCCGTTTGGCGTTGGCGCGGTCCAGCGTCGTGGTTGGCGACATCATGGATCGGGATATTAATTCCGTGACCGCCGAGACCGACCAGGAAGAATGCGCCAAGGTGATGCAGCGCTACAACCTAGACTTACTGCCGGTGCTGGACTCGGAGGGCCGACTCTCCGGGGTGATTATGGACGATGATCTGGTAGACGTGGTCGTCGAAGAAGCAACCGAGGATATGTTCCGGATTGCCAGCGTGGGCGGCGAGAGAATCGCCGGGCCGCTGACCAATTCTCTTAGAAGTAGGTTGCCTTGGTTGTATATCAACCTGGCCACGGCATTTTTGGCGGCGGTGATGGTCAGCCTTTTCGAAACTACTATTACGCGGGTGGTGGCCTTGGCGGTCTTTCTGCCAGTGGTCGCCAGTCAGGGCGGTATCGGCGGCACCCAAACGGTGACCCTGGTTGTGCGCAGTATGGCCCTGGGCGAGGTGCCTCGTCGACTGGGGTTGCGGCTGTTGGCTCGTGAGCTGGCGTTGGGGTTGATCCACGGAGTAGCGCTAGGCATCGTGGTCGGAATTGTGGCCTACCTATGGAAAGGGGATGTCACGTTGGGCCTGGTCCTGGGTCTGGCGATGCTGGGCAACATGCTGGTGGCCGGTATGTTCGGCGCTGGAGTTCCGCTGCTGCTACGACAACTACGGATGGACCCAGCGGTTTCGTCTGCCGTGTTCGTCACCACTTTCACGGATGTGATTGGCTTTGTCTTGTTCCTTGGACTGGCGGCAATTTTCGTGGAACACCTGGTCTAGGCTTTGTCCGCAATATCGCAAAGATTGAACATTGGGGAATAAATAGGGGGAAGATATGCTCGGACAGATAGCTCTGGTTGGTGGTGATGAGTTCAGGCGCGGCTGTGAAGAAATGGACCGCGAGATCATGCGCGCTTCGGGCAAGGATCCGGCCAAGGTAGTTGTGGTGCCAACAGCAGCGGTCACCGGGCCTGCCAAAGCGGCCAACGACGGCGCAACCCACTTTGGCGCACTTGGTGGAGATGCCAACCAGTTGATGCTGCTGGAGCGAAGCCATGCTGAGGACGCAAATTTCTTTGGTGCAGCGACATTGGCCGACTTGGTCTATTTCACTGGCGGCAGCCCAGAGCATTTACTGGAGACCATCCAAGGGTCACCGTTTTTTTCGGCGTTGATGGAGTTGGTCGATGATGGCGGAGTGCTGGCTGGTTCCAGCGCTGGCGCAATGGCCATGGGTTCAATGATGCGCCGACCCAGGGCTGGCGGCTGGGTGGAGTCGCTGGGTGTCGTCGCAGACGTGGCAGTACTCCCTCACCATGAGAAGCGTGACCAGGCTGAGACTTCCAAAGAATTGCAAGTATCTGCGCCCACCGGGCTGACTTTTCTAGGAATAGATGCCCGCACTGGTGTACTTGGACTGCCAGACAACTGGCGAGTCGTCGGCTCTGGCCGCGTGACTGTCTACCAAGGCTCAGAGTGGCAGATATTTAACTCTGGTGACCAGTTGCCCACCGGGTTCTAACCCGACCACACAACCCTAGTCCAGTCATTCTTATCCTAAATCTCCCTGGCGTTCACCTATTTCTGCTTTGCTTGATCTAATTTACATGATTTGACAAATATTGTTTCCTCTGCGAGATGGACACCGCAGCAGATTAAGCTGGCTACTTGCGGCGCTCCCGCAGTTTCGCGTAGACCTCTTCGGGTTGGACACCGCTTGCGGCCAGGAGCACCAGGGTGTGGTAGAGCATATCGGCCACTTCGCCGGGCAGGTTTTCGGTGTCGCCGATGGCTGCCGCGATAGCGGTTTCGCCAGCCTCTTCCACCACCTTTTGGGCAATGCGAGGCACACCTTCCTTGAATAAAGAAGCGGTGTAGCTGCCTTCGTGCATCTCCTCCTGACGGTCCTTGATCAAGGCGAACAACTCGCCAAGGACGCTGGGACCAGACTCGGTCTTTTCGTACTCGTCATCTTCTGGGACGGCTTCCAGCTTGTTCGTGAAGCAGGACACGTCACCGGTGTGGCAAGCCGGGCCGTCTGGATCGACCTTCAAGAGAATTGTGTCGGCGTCGCAGTCTAGCCACGCTTCCTTCAGGTTCAGGTAGTTCCCGGACATCTCGCCCTTGTGCCAGAGGTCTTCCCGACTGCGGCTGTAGAACCAAACTTGGACGCCCTCCACGGTGCGTTTCAATGAGCCCGGGTTCATATAGCCCATCATCAGCACCTGGCCGGTGTTGGCGTCCTGGGCAATGGCGGGCAGTAGACCCTGTTCATTCAATTTAATGTTCATAATCAGCCTTAAATAACTTGTGAGGGAAATTCTGAGCGATGTGCCGAGTCTTCAGGCTAGAGTGGCAGGCCCTTTTTCAGGAGAAGTGGCAGCTCCGACAGGCTGGAAATCTGGTGGGTCGGAGTGGGCAGATTTTGGTCGAGGGGGCGGTCGTCTCGGTTAATCCAGACCGGGTGCATGCCGGCTTCGGATGCGCCAAAAACATCTTCAAGTTGGCGGTCTCCCACGTAAGCCGTCTCCCCAGCAGCTACACCCAACTGGTCCAGAATCATTTGGAACAACTCAGGCCTGGGCTTGTAGACCTGTGCCTGCTCGGAGGTTAGCACCGTGTCAAAGCCAACTTCCAACAACTCAAGGTTTGGTAGCAAGAACCCATCATCGGCGTTGGACAATAGGGCCACGGTGTAGCGCTCGTGGACCTCTGCCAAAGCTTCGTTGGTCTCCGGATACGGGTCGCGCTTGGAGACGTCGCGGAAGAATTGTTGGGTTGCCGCGTGGGGGTCTCCGTCTAGATTCAGGGCCGCAAATGACCGCTCAAAACCGTCTTTCCAGGCGCTAAAATAGCTCTGGAAGGGTCGGTTAGGGTCCACCCGGTTAGTTTGAAATTCCTCTTCTGCTGGCTGCCAGTTGTCCCATAGTTCTTGGGCGGTCGTAGCCAGGTTCTGTTGGCTGATGACATCCCCGAAAATCTGAATATTAGTGTCGTTGGGATTCTGGACGAGGGTCCCATACATGTCGAAGATTACCGTGGTGATTCGTGGCATCAATAGCTACCTAATGTCTGGATTGACCTGGATGATTTGTAGGCCGGTTATTCCGGACCCTGATATTTTGGCCTGACCGGGACGCCCTTGCCCTCGAGATAGTCCTTGGCCTGATCGATGGTAAAGGTGCCAAAGTGGAAGATGCTGGCGGCCAAGACCGCGTCAGCCTTCCCCTGGTCCAACGCCTGATAGAGATGTTCCAAATCCCCGGCGCCACCGCTGGCGATCACCGGTACTGGCACCGCCTCTGAGATGGTTCGGGTCAACGCCAAATCGTACCCGGAAAGTTGTCCGTCTTCGTCCATGCTGGTCAGAAGTATCTCGCCCGCTCCCAGTTCAACTGCTCTGGTGGCCCATTTGACCGCGTCCAACCCGGTGGGAGTGCGACCGCCTCGGGTGTATATCTGCCATTGCGATCCGTCATCCAGGGCCAAGTCCGAGTCTTCAGGAGTCGGCTGACCCTCGGGGCTGGAAACCCGCTTGGCGTCAATGGCCACCACTATGCATTGGTTGCCGAACGCGGCAGCGCCCTGGCTGATCAACTGCGGGGTGTTCACTGCGGCAGTGTTCATGCCAACCTTGTCGGCGCCTGCTTTCAGCATCCGGCGCACGTCTTCCACGGCTCTGATACCGCCGCCAACGGTCAGGGGTATGAACACCTGTTCCGAAACCCGTTGGACCACATCCACCATGGTGTCTCTTGAGTCAGAACTGGCTGTGATGTCCAAAAAGACCAATTCGTCACCGCCTTCTTTGTCATAGAAAGCAGCCAGTTCGGCCGGGTCTCCGGCGTCACGAAGTTCAACGAAACTCACGCCTTTTACAACCCGTCCGGCGTCTACATCAAGGCACGGGATTATACGTTTGGTAAGCACAGTGGGAAGGTATCTCCAGCGGTGGTTTGATTGCGGAATCGCCTGTGAATCAGGCCGCTTTAGAAGTATAACACCGTGCCTGATTTGATTAGGATGACCGACCCATTGGCGAAGGGGGCGGTCTGAGCTAGAATGGGCTATCTTTTCAGACTATCGAAACTTTTAGAATCTAAGGAGGAAATCATGGCCATAACACTAGACGAAGCCAACAAGATGGTGGCGGGTGCGATTGCCCAAGCCAACGAGTTTGGTATCAAGATTAACGTTGCTGTGTGTGACGCCGGCGGACGACTGCTGGCTTTCAACCGCATGGACGGCGCAATCTGGGGTGGCGCATACGGTGCCCAGGGCAAGGCAGTTGCCGCAACGGCATTCGGTCGCCCCAGCGGTGAGCTACAGGAGCGTGCCGAGTCTCCAATCATGAAGGGAATCCTGGGCGCTGAGGGCGGCCACGGCATCCCCAGTCAGGGCGCAGCCCCGGTAATCAGGAACGGCGGATGCGACGGAGCAGTGGGTGTTGGCGGCGGGTCTAGCCAACAGGACGAAGACTGTGCCAAGTCCGGCATCGCCGCTGCGTTGGGCTCTTAACCAAAGCCAGCCAATAAAAAGAAGACTGTTCCGAGGCCGGTATTGCCGCGGCGTTGGGTTCTTAAGGAACCAACGCCGTAAGGGAAACTGGGCCACCGCTGCCACCTTCCAGCCGGAGCAAGCCAATTATTAGGAGGGCTCCGGTTGGTGGTAGTTGGTCTAGGTTGGTCAGGTTTTCCAAGACGATTAATCGGCTATCCAGAGCCAACTGACTCACGGAAAAACCGGTGTCCGTCCCAGGCTCAACTCCGGCGGTGTCGGTTGCCAATCCAGCTACGCCCCGGCCCTCAAGTAACACCTGGGCCGCATCCAGCCCGAATCCAGGGAAGTGGAGTCCGTCAACTTGAGAGCCGCCAAGGTAATCAGCAGGGTTGATCCACTTGGCCTGCCAGCCGGTGCGTAGCAGTACCAGACAACCTGACGGTACTGGGCCGTTGTCCGACTCCCAGTCTAGGACATCGTTCATGGTCAGGGCATAGTCCCTGTTGGCTTCGGCTTGGGCTGAGATATCCATGACCACGGCCGGTCTGACCAAGTCTTGGGGTGAATAAGCCTCGTGTCCCGGCGCTCTGGTTTGAAAACTAGACGGTGCGCTCAAGTGCGTGCCGGAGTGTTCACCCATGGAGAAGCGACGCAAGAAATAGCCGTCTTGCTCAACCTCTGCTACCGTTTCAAATGGCACATCTGGGTCCCCTGGCCACTGGGGAATATTGGGTTGTACCGGCCAGCTAAGTTCTACTACCTTGGAAAAAGAGATGGATCCGCTAAAAGCGGGTCCATCTCTTTGTGGTTGGGTCACCATCAATTAAGCACCTTCAGATCATCCGCGTCAGCCCATTCTCCCGCCAAAGGAGCCCCGTGGCAACCCGATAAATCATGATAAAAGACCGTGATTGTTGTACTGGGTTAAGGCGCTGCGGTTTGCAGGGTTCTGGTCGCGCCCAAGATTGCGTCTCGTTTTACGTTGTTGTCGATCCACTCCATGGCTTCACGGGAAGTGCTTCTGGCGGTTAACTCGGGGCGTTCTGGACGCTGGCCGTACACCGAATAGCTGATGGAACGGATTTCTTCGTCTATGACATAGCCTCTGTAATAGATCCTCATGTTGCCGCCCTCCTCCGGTTGCCTACGGTCGTCCAGTCCAAAACAAACTGCTGCGAGACGCCGCTAAGTGCCATCAAGGAAAAATACTTACGTACGTATGTTCTAATTTTTATTCGAGAGGGTCAACGAGCAAATGTCATTGCCGAGGGCCATCGGCAGAGGTAGCGGGAAAGTGAGAAGGAACTGCCCGGAAATAACTCTGGGGTTTCTAGCAATTTCCGACGAATACTGCGCCCAATATGACGTGGGGAGGGAGTGGCTGTGCGAGGGGATCGCCGCTTGATGCAGGCGGGTCGGTGTGCTGAGGAGTGTAGTGACCGAATCCGTCTCGCGGGGCGGTCAAGACTACTTCCGTAGCCGCGCCCTGCTGCCATGCAATGGTCTGTGTGGCATTGGAATTTCCGACCATGAAGGTCACCATCTTGCCGAAGAACGAGGCGTTAGCAGGTTGCTCCACCAGTAATGAGTACGCACCGGCACTGACTACGGCAGAGCCTGCCTTGAGCCCATCCACCCAAGCGGAGACCCTCACGCCATCGGCCGCAGCCACGCAATCTGCCGACCGAGTTGGCGATAGAGTCGATCCCGGTGTAGTGGTGCCGGTGGCAACCCTGGTTGGGGTGGGGGCTGGCGCAGTATTGAACGCGCCGCCAGTCTGGGTGGTGTAGCTAGTTGGTTGCGGGGTTCGCGTGGGGACGACGGCGCTCTGGGTGGGTGTGGGCGACGGTATGGGTGTGGCGCTGAGCAGGGCTCGGACGGTGGCTTGGACGCGGAAGGTGATGGTAGATTCTATGTCGATATTTGGGCCGGTTTGTTCCGTGGTTGTGGGCTCGGAGTCCTGGGCTTGGGCTGTGGCTTCCAGGACCGAAACCGACGACGTCTGAGGCGTATCAGTGTTACCGCAAGCCAAGACGAATAGCATCAAGAAGACCAAGACCGCGCCCAACCGCTTCATTCCCGACCTCCAACATCTGCGCCTATTTCACCCGTAGCAACCAGGTGAATCTGGTCTACTAAGCTCGTTTTTAACTAAGAGCCGTTGCCGTACGACTTACTCGCTTCGGCAATGAAATCTTCCAGGGATTTGCTTTCTTGTTCCGAAGACTCCATGTTTCTGACTACCACTTCGCCCTTCTCGATCTCGTCGTCGCCCAGAATCAGAGTAAAAGGGATATTCAAGGCGTTGGCCTGTCGCATCTGACCGCGAAGGCCGCGGGTGCCGCTGCTTAAAATCGTGCCTACTCCGGCTCGACGGAGGCGTACCGACAGGTCCAGCGCGGCGATACGGGCGTCGTCGCCTACGTTGGCCACCAAGAACTTCGGCGATGGTTCGTCGGGGACCGAGACCTCGCTACGCTTGAGGTTCAGGGTCAATCTTTCCAGGCCGGTGGCAAAGCCGATGCCCGGGGTTTCCCGGCCACCGAGTTCTGTGATGAGTCCGTCATAACGCCCGCCGCCGCAGATGGTGGACTGTCCGCCGCCTTCCACGGGTTGCACTTCAAAGACTGTGCGAGTGTAGTAATCCAGGCCGCGCACCAAACGGTGGTCGATCTGGTAGGGCAATTGCATCTTGTCCAGGTAGCTAATCAATTTGGCCCAGTGTTCGCTGCAGTCCTCACAGAGGTTCTCAGCGGACTGGGGAGCGTCGTTGCCCAGGGCGTGACAGGCCTCCACCTTGCAGTCCAGCAGGCGCAGGGGATTGCGATCCAACCGCGACTTGCAGTCATCGCATAGAACGGCCTGATGGCGGGAGTAGTATTCCTTCAGTTTGGCCACGTAGGCCGGGCGGCACTGAGGATCTCCAACGCTGTTAATCAGCAGGTTAATCTCATTGAGACCCAGACTAGTCATCAAATCCCAGGCTACTTCAATTACCTCGGCGTCCACTGATGGGTCGGCATCGCCCAGCACTTCAACGCCAAACTGGTGGTGCTGTCGAAAGCGACCGGCCTGGGGGCGTTCGTACCGGAAAACCGGGCAGAAGTAGTACATCCGCACCGGCTGGGGCAGGTTATGCATGCCGTGTTCAAGATAGGCTCGGCACACCGGAGCTGTACCCTCCGGACGCAGGGTGACGCTGTCACCACCGCGGTCGTCAAAGGTGTACATCTCTTTTTCCACGATGTCGGTGCCTTCACCAACTGAGCGGATGAACAGGTTTGAGTCCTCGAAGGCAGGTGTGTCGATTCGGCCAAAGCCGAACCGGGCGGCAACGTCCATGGCTTTGGACTCTATGTACCGCCAGTATTTTTGTTCTTCAGGCAGGTGGTCTGCGGTGCCCCTGGGAGCTTGAAACAAAGTAAAAGGTCACTCCGAAATCGACTGTATAAGGCAACATTATAGGCTGATATCGTCCTGTATGGAATCAGCCAGGGCTGTGCCAATTGGGGTAAATGGGATGTACCGGTATAAGTTCCCTAAACAGCCCGCCCGTCTTTATGGGGCAGCAACACGGAATAAAAGAAGCTGTGCACTGGGGTCTTCACACCGATCTGCTTGCCTAAACGAATCACAGCGCCGGACAGCGCATCCAGCTCAGTAACCCTTCCAGCTTCGAAGTCTCCGTGCATGGACACTTGGAAATCGGGCAAGGTGTCAATCCATTCTAATGACTCTTGGGCCAGGTTCTCCGACAGGTCAATTCCTCTGGCTATCCCCACCGCCAGCGCCTCTTCCATGGCGTCCAAGAACATCTTGCGGGCGTCTGGGAATTTGAGTAATTCGCCGGCCAGAGTCTGTGCGGCGCTGGTGACTCCGGCCAGAGAGCTGTGTACAACAAATTTTTGCCAGAGTATTTGCACGGGGTCGGTGGAAATATCAGCCTCGATCCCGGCGTCCCTGAATACCTTGCGAATATCCAAGGCGCGGAGGCTTTCGGTCACTTCGATTTCGCCAAACGATATCTTAGACAAGACGTCTTCGGTGATAATCCCTGGGGTCTGGACATGGGCCGACGCCCAGTACGCACCCGGCAGGATATTGCTGGGGCCCAATACAGAGCCGAGCAGCTCGTGGCTTTCGACTCCATTTTGAAGAGAGATAATCGAGGTGTCTGCGCCCATCAATGGTTTGAGGGTGGTAATCACACTGCGATTGTGAAACGTCTTCACGGTGTAGAGGATAAGATCCACCGGTCCCACTTCGGCAGGATCGTTGGTGGCGTCCACTTTGACCACAAATTCGCCGTCCGGACGGATTATTTTCAGACCGTTGGCTCGGATGGCCTCAAGGTGTTCACCCCTGGCAATCAGCGATACATCGTTGCCCGCTTTGGCTAATAACCCGCCAAGGCATCCTCCAACTCCACCCGCTCCCATGATTGCTATTCGCATTGGTCCCCCCGACTGGCTTTATCGCCAGGGCTAGGCGTTTGTATAGACTTGGAATTTTTAGACTTAATCATTTTGGGAATTCCCATTTATGTGGGGAAGCAACACGGTGTACAACACGTCAAAAATCGGTGTTGGCACATTTACTTTGCGGCCGACTTGGCCTATCGAACCAACCATGGCCTCTAGTTCCAGCCGTCGTCCAGCTTCCACGTCCACCTGCATGGAGCCGCGCGCGCCCATCGGCCGCTTGGTAATCAGATCGATTGCCCCTTGAACATCTTCCTCGCCCATCGGAACGCCAAATGCTGTTGCCACGTCGGCCACTTCTTGGATGGCCAACTTGAACTGCGAAGCACCTTCTGCAGACTCAATGAGGTCTTTTGGAGCCAAACGCGCCGCGCTGGCCAGCCCGTTAGCCGGCGAGTTGTACAGAGCTTTTAACCATAGGGCTCTGTTGATGTCTTCAGAAAGTTCGGCTTCAATGCCTGCATCTGAGAACGCTTCTTGTATCAACGTCCCCCGTTTGCTAAGTTCTCCGTTGGACTCTCCGAATGCGACGCGTGCCGGGAATGATCGTTGTCGTACAACACCTGGAGAGTCGATATTGGAAATAACATAGGCGGAGCCAGAGAGCACCCGTTCATCGCCGTACTCACGGCCAATCTCTTCCGCGCTTGTCACCCCGTTTTGTATCGTAAGTACGGTGCTGTCATCGCCCACCAGTGGTTTGATGAAGGGAATCGCCTCAGCGTTTTGGTAGGTCTTTACGGCGAAGATAACAAGGTCAACGGGGCCGACTTGGGACGGGTCATCATTGGCCGTGACGCCCACGGTAAAGTCGCTATCTTGCTGGATCAGCTTAATCCCCTTTTGCTGAATGGCAGCAAGGTGTGCGCCTCTGGCGATCAGCGTAACGTCGGCCCCGGCCTGTGCCAGCAGCGCGCCGTAACAACCGCCGATACCACCGGCACCCATGATTGCTATCTTCATGAGATTGCTGATCTGGAAATAGCCATTCCGGAGACTGCCTTTCCAGGCATGTTAAATGACTCCATCGGACTGCATCTGCTCCAGCTCATCCTGACTCACCCCGCCGATGGAGCGGAGTATCTCTTCATTGTTGGCGCCTAAGAAAGGCGGCTCAATGTTGGGGTTGTCAGGTCCCCCGGCAAACTTAATTGGTGTGTTGACCGTGCGGAAGATGCCGCCCAGATTGTCGCCGCCATTGACGAACATGCCCCGGGCTTCCAGGTGTGGGCATTCGTCCAAGTCTTTCTGGTCCTGCACGATGCCCATGGAGTAGCCGATGCCGGTCAATTGGTTGGCTACATCTTCTTTCGTGCGGGATGAAGTCCAGGCTTCCAACTCGGGCACATAGTTGTTCATGTAGAAATCGCCGCTCACGCCAAGGCCCAAAAAACGCTCGTCATCGATTAGGTCTTCTCGGTCCATGTATCGCCAAAGCGTCTTCCATTTCTCGGGACCACCAGCGCCGGCCAAGACGACATAACCATCTTTAGCCTTCAGGGCTAACTGGGCGCTGAGCATGTTGCTGCGTTCACGACCGGCCACCTGGCCCGTTGCTTGATAGAAAGGCATGGTGCTGGTCATATGGGTCGCCATGCAGTCGTACATGGCCATGTCCACAAATGCGCCTTCGCCGGTTCGGTGACGGGCCTCCAGGGCCATCATCACTCCTAGCGCAGACCAGACCCCTGGGACCGAGTCACCAATGTTGTCACCTACCATCTGGGGCGCACCGCCGGGTTCCCCGGTCACCGCCATCCAACCGCCCATGCCTTGGACGCAGGGGTTGTTGGCGGGCCAGTCTGAGTATGGTCCGGGCGCAGGCCCTTCCGGGTCTCCGTAGCCGGTGATGCTGACATAGATCAATTTTGGGTTGAGTTCTTTTAGAACGTCGTAACCCAGACCAAGGCGCCGTAGCGCGCCTGGGCCCCAGTTGTCCAACAAGATGTCAGACTCTTTGACCATGCGCTCAAAGGCGGCCTTGCAGCGTGGGTCGCGCAGGTCCAGGGTGATGCTCTTTTTGTTCCGGTTCAGTCCTAGATAACGGGCACTGACTCGGCCGCCGTCCGGGCCGTCAATGAAAGGGCCGTTACCGCGGCCACGTTCGCCGTCTCCGGGGCGCTCAATCTTGATTACTTCGGCTCCCATATCGCCCAGAATCATCGAGCAAAAAGGCCCGGCGACGATATGGGTAACGTCCATGATCCTGATGCCTTCTAGTGGCAGCGAAGGGGTACTAGGTCCGGTCGTCATGTTTTAGCTTTCCAACTGAAATTTAGAGGTGTCTAGACCCAGGCCTTGTGCGCCAAAACGTTTGCCGTTTTCAACGTATCGGGCGGTGGGGTTTTGCAGTCGCTCGGCCTGCTTTTCTGACAGAGGGCGGACCTTGCCGGGTACGCCGATGACCAATGAGTTGGCGGGCACATGGCCTCGAACAATGGCGCCTGCTCCGATGAACACATGGTCTTCAACATCGGTGTCTTCCAGAAGAACGGCGTTCACGCCAATTAAAACGTTGCTGCCAACTTTGCCGCCGTGCACGACCGCGCCGTGGGTCATCAGCACGTTGTCGCCAAGTTCTAGATGGTCGTCGGTGTGGAGAACAGCGTTGTCCTGTATGGAGCAGTTTTTGCCAATGATGATGTCGCCGTAATCGGCTCTAATCACTGCACCAGGCCAGATGCTGGTGCCTTCCCCGATGGTCACGTCACCAACGATATAGGCGGCTTCGCTGACGAAGGCAGACGGGTGTATGCGGGGGCTTTTTCCATCTAAAGGGCGAATCAAGAGGTTCCTCCAACAAATACAAACGGGTGGTTCAGGCGATTTTGCGGGTCGGCTGTGTGCGGTGTTCGGCCAGGTTGCGATACATTGCGAATCAGACAGGAGCCGCACAAGACGGTAGTCCAAGGCCGGAGACTGGCTAAGAATACACTCCTATGCCGAACACTGCCACTTTCCATGCCTGAAATGGCCATTTTCAGGCACTTGATCTAAATCCCAAATACGCCGGTTAGCCAGTCTGATCCGGCCACGCAGGCATAGGCGAAGATCAGAAATTTCAGGACTTTACCCACCCAGACCACCGCCAAGAACCCCCATATGGGGTAACGGAGCGCCCCTGCAGCGATGCCGACGATATCGAATATCGGGTTTGGCACTAGCGAAACTACGAATAACAACAGCCAACTCTGGCGACGCATTCCTTCAGGTCGCATCCAAAGTTCCAACCGCTGATAAAACCGGCTCTTGGCCAAGACTTGACGGCCGGTGTAACCCAGGTAGTAGCCGCTGAGCTCTCCGGCTGATTCGGCTGTACCGGCGATCAGACCAACTAGGAAGGGGTTCAAGTAAATTGCAGTCGCGCAGGCAGTGGCCAGAGCCGGCACCGGTATCACCAAGCCAGCGCTGGCCACGAGGGCGCTCAGGGCGACTGTGCCGTAACCCACCTGGGCGGTGCCAAAGTTGTCGCGCAGCAGCAGGGCGGCCACTATTCCGATGATGACAACGGTCAGGATACCGACCCGGATCAGATTCTCTGGTTTGCTCCAGTCAACTCGGGTCGGAAAACTCGCTGCGCGACTGACGAACTGCATCAAGGTTTGGATTGCCCGGGTTCAGTGGTGGCTGAGCTAAGGAATTGGGTGACTATCGGATTAAAAACCGAAAGTTTTTCCATCTGAGGCCAATGACCACATTCGGGAATTGCCTGCACGTTGCATCGAGGTAGTTCTTGGCTGGTAATTTTAGTGTGACTGACGGGAATTATGACATCGCTGGCGCCCCAGACTACGAGCAACGGCACGTCAGATAGCTTTAGACGATCGAGGATGTGCCACTGTAGGCGCAGTCCGAGTAGGTTAATGCTGGAACGGATAGATTTCAGCGTGGCCATGCGCGCACCAAGGAGCAGCTTGAGCCGGTCCATCTCCGGCAGAAGATTTTCAAGGACGGCTGGTGGTTTGTAGAATAGCCGCTTGCTTAAGCCCATCATGCTATTCAGTTTGGGCTGAAAGATGAAGTCTCCCAGTACGGGCACAGAGATGACCCGGAGCAGCCAGGACACCTTGCGGCCAAACCCGCCCGAGTCGACCAACACCAGTTTTTCCACATCAGCTGGATGTTCCAAGGCGAACAACCCGGCAATCAGTCCACCATCCGAATTTCCCACCAGCGAGAGTTTTTCTATCCCCAGTTTTTCGCAGAAGTCATAGATAAAGTCTGCCGCTGAACCAGGGTCATACTCCAGGTGACTGGGCTTGTCCGACTCGCCGAAACCCGGCAAATCGGGAGCAATCACCCGGTATCCTGCATCGGCTAGGAAGTCGAAGTTGCAGTACCAGGATAGCAACGAGTCGGCCAGACCGTGGAGCAACACCACCACGGGGCCATCCCCTGCTTCCCCAGTATCGACATAGCGGACATTCAATCCCCAAATGCTGGTTTTTTTGTATTCCGCTCGTTGCATTGGCTCCCGGCTTGGCCAGTAGTTATTGCCTTGGTTATTCGCCTAGTTAGTAGAAGGCACTGCTGTATCTGACGCCGTTTCCGGCTGGCTTGGCATTGGTCCGCCCATCTTAGTTAACACCAGGGCTTCGGCTCCGGCGTCGACCAATATATGGTCGCCGGACGTGAACTCCCCAGATAGTATGCCTTTGGACATGGGGTTCTCTAGGAACCGGGTTACCGCCCGGCGAAGCGGCCTGGCCCCGTAAATCGGGTCATAGCCCTCCCTGCTCAGCCAGAGGTTGGCGTCCGAGGTCAACTCAAAGGTAATCCCGCGTTCTTCTAACCGACCTTGAACGTCCTTGAGCATCAGGCTGACCACCCGGATGATTTGTTCTTGGGTCAAGGGATGGAACACGATGGTCTCATCGATTCGGTTTAAGAACTCGGGCCTGAAAGTTTCTTTCAGAGCAGCGTTTACCGACTCCTGCAGCTTCTTGTCTTCGTCCTGACCGGCCTGGTCGCCGGTACGGAAGCCAAAGGCCTGACGCTTAATCCCGGAGGTGCCCAGGTTGCTGGTCATGATTATGACCGTGTTCCTGAAATCAACGGTCCTGCCGTGTCCATCGGTCAGCCGTCCATCCTCCAAGACCTGGAGCAGGATGTTGAAAAGGTCTGGGTGCGCTTTTTCTATCTCATCAAAGAGCACAACCCGGTAGGGCCGACGGCGCACAGCCTCGGTCAGCTGCCCGCCTTCATCGTAGCCCACGTAGCCGGGAGGTGCGCCGATGAGCCGGGAGACAGAATGTTTCTCCATGTATTCAGACATGTCGATACGCACCATGTTGGACTCGTCGTCAAACATGAATTGGGCCAATGACTTGGCCAACTCCGTCTTCCCCACGCCCGTGGGGCCCAAGAAGATGAAACTGCCGATTGGTCGGCGTGGGTCGCTTAGGCCGGAGCGCGACCTTCTGATTGCCTCCGCCACGGCTACGACGGCCTCTTCCTGCCCGATGAGCCGCTGGTGGAGGTTGTATTCCATGTGCACCAGCCGCTCGCCCTCGCCCTCCAAAAGGCGTCCGGTTGGGATGCCCGTCCACTTTGAAACCAGCTCGGCGATATCTCGTTCGCCCACCACCATGTCGGTCCGGCGGTCCTTCTGTAGGACGCTGCGCTCGGACTCATATTCCTCGGTCAAGCGGAGTCTCTCCACCCGTAGCTCGGCGGCGCGTTCGTACTCTGTGCGTTGGGCCGCTGTGTCTTCTTGGTCCAACAGCTCGGTGATGCGCTCCTCCATATTCTTCACGTCGGCAGGCAGACTCTCGACGTCGATCCGCAGTTTGCTGGCGGCTTCATCAATGAAGTCCACCGCTTTATCGGGGAGCTGCCGCCCAGTCATGTAACGGTCGCTCAGACGGGCGGCGGCAATCAAAGCTGAGTCGTCGATGTCGACCTTGTGATGGGCCTCGTACCGGGGCCGCAGTATGCGCAAGATCTCCACAGTCTCTTCCACCGTGGGTTCTTCAAGGATCACTGGTTGGAATCGGCGCTCTAGTGCGGTGTCTTTCTCGATGTACTTGCGGTACTCGTCCAGAGTGGTAGCGCCGATGCACTGCAATTCACCCCGAGCCAATGCCGGTTTGAGCATGTTGCTGGCGTCTATGCCGCCCTCGGCGGCTCCGGCTCCGACCATGGTGTGAATCTCATCTAAAAACAGGATTACCTCTCGGTGCGCCTGCTTCACTTCGTCCATTACCGCTTTCAGCCGCTCTTCGAACTCGCCTCTGAACTTGGAACCAGCGACCAAAGCACCCATATCCAGGGCCAACACACGGCGTCCCTTTAGGGAGTCGGCCACGTCTCCGGCCACGATTCTGGCGGCTAGACCCTCAACGATGGCCGTCTTGCCGACACCGGCTTCGCCGATGATTACCGGGTTGTTCTTCTTGCGCCGAGTTAGCGTTTGCATCACCTGGCGAATCTCTTCATCGCGACCAATCACTGGGTCCAACTTGCCTTGGCGGGCCAGGTGGGTCAGGTCGATGCTGTACTTGTCCAACGACCGATAAAGGCTCTCTGCTCTGGGGTCGTCCACGCGGTGGCTGCCGCGAATCTCAACCAATGCCTGGTAAACCTTCTCTTGATTGATGTCGTGTTCCTTTAGGATTTGGGCCGCGTCGCCCTGCGATTCCATGACCGCGGCAATGAACAAATGCTCGGCGCCGATGAAATCGTCCTTTAGGCGGTCGGCCTCGTTCTTTGCATCTTCTAGCAGGCGAGAGGCTCGGGGCGTGGCGTAGATCTGAGTTGCGTTGTCGGCCACTTTTGGCGCAGCTTCCAACGACCGATCCAATTGGGCCGTGATGGCATCTACAGACACACCTATCTGAACCAGGATGTCTCCTGGGGTTCCTTTCTCCAACTGCAAAAGTGCCAGCAGGATATGCTCCACATCCCATTGGCTATGGCCGTAACGGCGCACCAAATCTTGGGAATTGTGCAGTATTTCTTGGGCTGGTTCTGTGAATTGGTCTGGTCTTAAAACCATGATGGTTTCTCCTGGCGCCGAACGTTTGGTGGCGCTTGCTTAAGGGATGTGACGCTAAGTGATAGGCCGAGGGGCACGACTGGCGTCTGGTGGTCTTTGCCGTTGGCCCTGTCCCTGCAGAATCTTCACGGCCTCTGTCAGCCGTTCGACTTCCCCTTCTAATTCTTCGATGCGGTTCATCAGCTTAAGGGCCACTTCCGCTCCTGCCAGATTGAGTCCCATATCTTCCGTCAAAGATTTGAGGCGACGCAATCGGTCGATATCAGCCATGGAATACAGTCGTTGACGACCACCGGTGCGCGACGGCCAAATCAGACCCACACGCTCATAGTGACGGAGTGTCTGGGCGTGGACACCGACTATGCGGGCCGCCACGCTGATGACGAAACACGGCTCATCTCTAAATTGATTGTCTGGACTCATGGTTACTCCTCGCCCGTCCCATCATCTACCGCATCCTGGTCTTCCGAACTCGCTTTTTCATCATCGCCAGATTCTGGCGACTCTGTACGTTTGTCTCTCATCTTCTGGAACAGTTCTAGCTCTTCATCTGTGAAGTCCGTGGGCAGCTTCACCCTCAGTGTAG
>DUCU01000040.1 GCA_012959605.1 Dehalococcoidia bacterium
CCCAACGGTGCTGATTTTAACATAATTGGTTGGTTGCGTAGTCGTGGCGTGCCCTTTCATTGCCATTACACTTGTTGAATGCTGGCGGCGCCGAATTCTTGCTTTGTATATTAAATGGCCGCTGGTTCCGGTTTTAGGTGTGTGAGTGGTCAATATGCATCGGCAGCGATGGGTGATTGCACTAATAATGGTTGTTCTTGGTCTCTTGGCTGCCTGCAGCAGCGAGACCAAGGTTGAGCCTACTCTGACGCCTACGCCAAAGGCCAAGACCGTTCAAAACGTTGCGCCTCAGTCTCAAGCGCTCATGCTGAAGCTCACTTCTCCTGAAACCAACCTGATTACCGACGCCAAGAGTGTCTCGGTGACCGGTATCACCTCTCCCGATGCCACTCTCAGCGTTAACGGCCGCCTGGTACTGCCGAATGCGGACGGCATTTTTTCCACCGAGTTTGAACTCTCCGATCCCCAGAACCCGTTAGTAGTCAATGTCATAGCCACTTCGATTGCCGGGGAGTATGAAAGCATCGTGCGCCCGGTTGTTTACCTGAACGAGCCCAACACCTCTCGAAGTTACAGCGGCGCTGGAAAATCGGCGTTGTTCGGCATTGTCACCTCAGTTACACCGTCTGAGATGATTGTTAACACTGCTTCAGGCCCGGTAACCTTGATGACAAACGCCAGCACAGTGGTCAGCATCCACGGCTGGGATGCTCCATTGCCGACGAACCTGGCCAATGGGACTTTGGTAACCGTGATGACCGACGGCAAGCATGCATTATCGGCCTTAGCTGTTCTCACCCGTCCCGCCCGGACGAGACATTTCACCGGGATAATAATCGGCTCGGGCTCTGCCGGAGACCCTGAAACTCGAACACTCACCCTGATGGACGACTCCGGACGGCAAATCACGGCCACCGCGATTGGCGATTTGGCCCAAGAATTCAACCCCGCCCCGGTCGGCAAGCTAGTCACTGTCGTCCTGAAGCAGAATCTTACCACCGGATCCCTCGTCGTAACCGCAGTAGACTGGGCTTTGGATGCAGCCAATCGAATCTATGACGCGCTGGTGTTAAATCAATCTGCCAACTCTCCCGAGTCAACAACCAACATCACGGCCCTTCGGTGGCGGCTCGTCGAACATGGTGTTCGGAACGTTTCCATGCTGGTCAACGGCCAACCCTACGACGGCTCTGAAGAAGCGATCAGCGGGGCCAACGAGGTCTATTCCAAGATTTTCTCAGAGCACCACATTGGGGCGCCCGCCGCAGACGTGACTGGCCTCGTGACCGCAATAGCAACTTCCATCGGCGCAAGCGAAACTAGACTCGTAACCGTGCAACCCAAATCCGGGCAGCCGGTCAAGGTCAAGATTTCCGGAGCAACTCCAGTAGCCCTCTTTGGGGAACGCATAAAATCTGGCCAGTTGGACCTGGCCAGCAGAATTACAGTCCGTTACGGAATCTTAGGAAACAACGCCACCAGAGTCACGGTGATGGCTGGCAACACGCTAACTGAGGTGTCATCCACTCAACTGGCTGGGCGGGCAGGCCGAGGTGAAATCCAGGGGACATTGACGGACGTGGGCGATATGGCTGCCGTCATTACAATCTTGGACCGTGAAACCGGACAACAGGTGTCTCTCCAATCGGCCGGTGCTGTAATCTTCAAGAATGGCCAGCAAGCTGAATTCACCTCTTCGATGAGAGGGGAGAATGTTTATGCCAGATTCGATCCCGGTTCATACCGGTTGTTGGAGCTGGAGTCTGTGACGCTGCGGCGCAATGAAGAGAACGTCAGCGGGGTGGTGCACAGCTTCATCCCCAAGGTCACCAACGGAAACCTCACTATAAGGATGCCAGACGGGCGATTGCGCTCCTTCAGCCATGACTCAGAGACATCTATTCGCCGCGACGGACTAAGTGTCTCCATCCATGACGTGCGGCTCGGCGATTTAGTTCGTCCCAACACTCGTGTCTCGAGTTCGGTAGGCTTAAATGGGCAAGTGCAGGAGATCGGCTTCCTCAGCTTAAAAGCCCCGGAGCCGGGTCTGATTACTGGCGTCATCAGGGGTATTACCGGGGATTCAAACGGCCAGGTCCGGGTCACCGTCTCCAACATCTGGTTGGACCTGATCAGCTTGAAAGTCAGCTCAAACACCGCCATCACCCTTCAGGGAAGGAAGCTGGGTGCACAGGACCTAGAGATAGGCCAGGGAATTGCCGCTGGATCCTACGACCCGGTGACAATGGAAGTTGGAATCCTTGCATTGCGCCCGCCCAAGCTCTCAGATAGGGCCAGTCTTTCCAGCGGCAGCAGTTAATCTTTTGATTAAGAGTTAGACCGGCTGCACAACACCGTACTGCCCATCAAAGCCGGGAACAATCTGCACCTGGCCATTTCTGACCTTGGTCACGGCAACGGCCAAGTTCTCGCCGCCGACCCGCTCCAAGTCTGAATACCCAACTTGGGTGAGAACTTTCACTTCTCCGCCCAGTTCACCACAGATACGTTGGTAGGCCAGACCAACCGATTTTGCCGCCCGGCCTCTGCCCATGGTGTGGGCGACCAATTCAACTAGCGGCACCAATTTGCTATATGGCCGTTTCAACTCTTCTATGGGTAGGGTTCCTGCTCCGGATAATTCTTCAACCCGGTGGACCACTCCCAAAGTGAGGTGCCGTCCGCACTCCGGGCATCTGTTTCCCAATCGGACTGTCTGATCCGGCGTCTGGCTGACTCCGCATTTGCGATGGCCAGACAAGTGATACTTCCCCTCTTCTGGGAAGAACTCTAAAGTTTTCTCTACCTTGTTGTTCTTCAGACCGGCCGCCACGCCAGGATAGCCAGCGGAACCTTCGAATATGGTCAGCTCACGACCCATATTCGGCAGCGAGTGGGCGTCAGAGAAAGACACAATAGTCTTCCCGACCACCGCGGGCACTACCCAGTTCATCTCCGGGTCGCTGGACAGCCCCGTTTCCACAGCCGGTACATGTTGGGCCATATCACCGAAGCATTCGCCCAAGGCGTCGAACCCCGATTTCGATCCCAACATCCCGTACGAGGGAGTCCAAATGTGTGCCGGTATAACCATGCAGGCTTCGTCTATATCCAGCAATCGGGAAGTCAGGTCTCGAGCAGAGGCTCCAACCGTGGGCCGTCCATCGCCGTTTAACTTGGAATTCAGGCTGGTCAGCATCTCCCGGATGCCATGGACGACTTCAAAACTAGGTGCGAAGACCAGCAGGTGAACTCGGCGGGAGCGACCACCCTGTTTGAAGACGCAGCTTATCTCAGTCCCCAAGACAAACTTAACGCCGCCAAACTCAAAATAGCCGTCATCATTCGGGGCCAGGTTTTCTTCCAGTTCCGCTATCCAAGCGGGATGGGTGAAATCTGCGCTGGATAATAGATCAATACCTTTGATCTTGGCCCACTCAGCCATATTTGCCAGGGTCATGTTCTTGCTGCACGCGTAGGCGTACCGAGAATGCAGGTGTAAATCGGCGATGAATGACATGGCCGCAGTCTAGCATGAGGGGAATAATGAGTCTGGTGGCGTGCATAACTTGACCGTTGGCAGACGCGGTTCTATCCTTGATAATACGAAGGTTCGGTAGTTGAACGGCGCAAGCCTAAAACCAATCCGGCAAACCCCAAAGGAGACCCCATGACCACCAGCGCAAAATCGGCAGCCGACCTGAGTCCAATGTCAGACCGAGTTGTTGTCCGCCCTAGTGAACCAGAAAGCGTTACCGCAAGTGGTTTATTCCTGCCTGATGCCGCCCAAGAGCGCCCACAGCAGGGCGAAGTAGTGGCCACCGGACCGGGCCGAGTGCTCCCTAACGGGAAACGTATCGACATGGAAGTTCAGCCCGGCGATAAAGTGATTTATTCCAAATTCGCCGGAACTGAGATTGAAGTTCAAGATGAAGAGCTCCTCGTAATGGGATCCAACGACATCTTGGCCATTCTTTCTTAATAAATCTTCAAAAACCCCAACAGAACAAACCAACTGAGGGATTAGTCCCTCGTAGAAAAGGGGAGGATTCCCCGCCCAACTTAAGGAGTAATCAATGCCTGCCAAAGAGATCATCCGCGACGAGGCGGCCCAACAAGCGCTACTACACGGAATCGACACCGTTGCCAACGCCGTGAAATTGACACTGGGTCCCAAGGGCCGAAACGTTGTTCTTGAGAAGAAATGGGGTGCACCTGTCATCACTAATGACGGTGTGACCATCGCCAAAGAGATTGACCTGCCCGAGTCCTTTGAGAACATGGGCGCCCAATTGATGAAAGAAGCCGCCGCCAAGACCAATGAGGTCGCCGGCGACGGTACCACCACCGCCACAGTGTTGGCCCAGGTGATTGTTCAAGAAGGCATCAAAAACGTGGTGGCTGGCGCGGACCCCATGGCCATCAAACGTGGCATCGACAAGAGTGTGGCCGCAGTGGTGGCTCAACTCGGCAAGAACTCAAACTCCATCTCCGGACGGGACCAAATGGCCTCCGTGGCCTCGGTCTCAGCCAACGATAAAACGATCGGAGACATGCTAGCCGACGTCCTAGAAAAGGTCGGCGCCGAGGGTGTTGTCACCGTAGAAGAGAGCAAGGGCGTTGAGTCTGAAATCGAGTTCGTTGAAGGCATGAACTTCGACCGAGGCTACATCAGCCCTTACTTCGTCACCAACCCGGAAAAGATGGAAGCGGTCATTGAAAGTCCGTTCATCCTAATCACTGACAAGAAGATCTCCGCCGCTGCAGAACTGGTGCCAGTGCTGGAGCAGGTGTTGCAGGTCAACAAGAACCTGGTAATTATCGCCGAAGACATCGACAGCGAAGCCCTGGCAGTGCTGGTCGTCAACCGACTGCGGGGAACCCTGAACTGTCTGGCTTTGAAGGCTCCCGGATTTGGCGACCGCCGCAAGGCTATGTTGGAAGACATTGCAGTGCTCACCGGTGGCCAGGTTATTTCTGAGGAGACCGGCCGCAGACTGGACCAGACAACCATCGAAGACCTGGGCCAAGCCCGACGGATCGAATCAACCAAGGACCGCACCACCATCATTGATGGCAGCGGAACATCGCAGGACATCAAGGGTCGTACCGAACAGATCAAGGTTCAGATCGAAGAGACCACCTCTGAATACGATAAAGAAAAGCTGCAAGAGCGGCTGGCCAAACTGTCCGGCGGCGTTGCTGTCGTGAAGGTTGGCGCACCCACCGAGCCCGAACTGAAAGAGCGCAAAGCCAGGGTGGAAGACGCACTGTCCGCTACCAGGGCCGCTATCGAAGAGGGCGTCGTCCCCGGCGGCGGAGTGGCATACATCAGGGCCATGAACGTGCTGGATAGCCTGGAACTACCGGCCAACGAAGAAGTGGGTAAGACCATCTTGAAGAAGGCGCTTGAGACACCCATCCGTATCATCGCCACCAACTCGGGCAGTGAGGCTGGAGTGGTCTTGGACGAAGTACGCAGGAACAGCGATCCGAACTTTGGTTTTGACGCTTCAACGAACGACTACGGAGACCTGGTGGCTAAAGGCATCATCGACCCCACCAAGGTCACCCGCGCTGCCCTGGAGAACTCCGGCAGTGTTGCCTCGATGATCCTCACCTCTCAGGCCTTGATCTCTGAAGAACACCACGCTGAAGAGGACAACCACGGCCACCATCACTAAGCCGTCCAACTAAACTCAGCAACTAAAAAAGGTTCCGCCAATGGCGGAACCTTTTTTAGTTCCGATTAAGTAGCAACGTACTGGCAATGGCTCCCGAAATCTGGCTACCAACGATCTTCAATCTTGTTAGTTCTAATTCGCCGTAACCGTCTGGCGTACACGAAGCAAGATGAAGAGTACCTACTGCCTGCTCGTTCGCAATCAATGGAGTGGCGATGCGAGACACTAATCCAGCGTTATCCAATGATTGAGCAGCCTTGTACCGTCGCCCCGGAGGTCTATTCGAATTGGATGTGCGGTGATTGCTACATCCGCGATGACAGAGACGCTCAATGGAATCGTATCGCCTTGCGCTAAGCCAGCTAAATCCTTACCCAGTGAGTACATGATGGGGTAGGAATTATGTTCCGGATTCAGGTTGGTTATGACGATTAAATCAAAAGGAATCAATCTTGCAACTTGCTCGGCAAATCTTTCATAGACTTTGGAAGCGCTAAACGGCAGTCCAACGATACGGCCAATCTCGGCATACGCATCTCTTTCTTCCGCTAGGACGTCTTTAGCTCGGGACGAACCTATAACTCTGCTTAACGCAGCAATAGCTGGATCAAATTTGGCCAGGAAGTGAGTCCTTAACTAAGTCTTCAAAGGTATTTGCTACCAATTCCCGACCTTTAGCCATCAACCCCTATACCTTATGTAAATTGGGCTGATAGAAGCTAAAGGATGTATATCTGAATATCCACTATCTATCTTCGATGACTCAAAGTGCAAAAGATAGCCGCGTTCGCCGAACGAACAAATTAGCAGGTTTGGGCCAGGGACGATGTTTAGGAGTTTAGGTTTGCGGGGAGGTTGGTTGGTCCAAGTAAAGCCCGCAGTCAGATAGACTCACCACGAAATGGGATAGGGTAAACCCAGCAATCAACTTATAAATTCCAACCTGCGCAGGAAACCAAAGGTACTGATGGTTCTGGCTGGTTCTGCGGCAAATTACCTGGATTCCAGCTTTCGCTGGAAAGACGATGGGCATGTGGGCGGGGCTGATTGCCTTTTGTAGGCGCGGGTTTTTATCCCGCCACGCTCTGGGTTAGCCAATTATCTTCCGCCAGCCACTCTGAGATACCGCTCGTGGTGAACCTGACGAACCATTTCCGCACAAGTTTGACCACTGCCCGGTCCTTCGACAGATCCAATAAATCGAGACTCTCGACTTTGGTCGGAGCTCAGGTTGAGCGGGTGGGGGACAAAGCGGGTCTCTTCGTACCGTCATTCCTGCGCCGGCGAGAATCCAGAATGCCGGGGTTTTTGAACATACCTGCGGCTAAGTAGCTGAATTCCAGACTTCGCCAGAAAGACGGTTGGGCGGGATAACCAACGGGAAGAAGAACAAATACCTAAGCGTACCGGAGCAACACCTCGGCCAATTCCTTGGGGTGTTGTGCCATCACCTGGTGGCAAGACTCAATCTCAACTGTTTCCACGCCATCGAACCGCTCCGCGATGCGACCCTGAGCGTCAGGCGCAATCATCTTGTCCTGCGTCAGCACAACGTAGGTAACCGGACACGGCAATTCCGAAGTCTCCATGGGTAGCTTTGATTTGAGCACTCTGGTTGGCATCGGGCCAAAAAATCCCATCATCTGCACCACTTCCATGGAGTCGATCCCATTGCACAGATATTCATTTATGACGTAAGAAGGCAATCTAAGATCCTGACGCGACATTGAACTGAGCAGGGAGAGCATTCGGAACGCGGTGCGTGTCCGCGACGAGCAGGCACTCAGCAACGGACGTTGGGGCGCCGGCACTATCCCAGCCACCAGCACCACCCGCTTGGGTGGCACAGCCATCTCACTTGCTGCCTGGACCACGAGACTCCCCGAGAACCCATGGCCCACCAGAACCAAGTCTTTCAAGTTCTCCCGCTCCACAGCCCTGATAATGGCTTGGACGCATTCTTCCTGCCTGACCGCCGCAGTGTCGCCACCGGCGTCCGCACCGTGACCCGGCAGATCAAGTGGATGCACGCGGTTGGCGCGGCGCAGTTTATGCAGGGTCGGCGGGTGTTCCTCGGGAGCGGTCAAATACCCCCAGACCGAACCCCAACTCCAGGCACCCTGGCCTGCACCATGAACCAATAGATAGTCGGTCATCCAGTATTCCTATTTATCTCTTTATTCTTCAAAAATTACTTATTTACCGCGGAACGCAGAGCGTCCAACAACTGTCCGTCCTCTTCTGGCAGAACAGTTCGTGGGTCTAACAGAACCCGGTCTTCTTCTATTCGGGCAATTACGGGAGTGCTGCTTTCTCGCAGACGCCGCATGACTTCCACCGCTCCGGTTTCCCCGCAATCCAGGGACAACACCCAAGACGGAAGGGTCTCTCCGGGCAGGCTACCGCCGCCAACGGCGGAACGACTCTTATCGATTATAGAAGGACATTCCAGGCCGGATTGCCAGGCCTTGGCCCGCTTCTTCAGGGCGGGTTCCTGAGTGGAAATCATCCGCCAAATTGGTATCTCTTGCTCTACTTCGTCTTTCAGGTAATGGACCAGAGTGGCCGTCAGGCTGGCCAGGCTTAATTTATCGATACGCACCGCCCGCGCCAACGGGTGTCGGGCCAATTGGTCCACCAGTTCTTTTTTTCCAATGATAATCCCGGCCTGCGGTCCGCCCAGCAGCTTATCTCCGGAAAAAAACACCAGCCCCGCACCATCTTTGATGCTCTCCTGAGGAGTCGGCTCGTGGGCCATTCCATACTTCTCGGTCAGCACTAAGCTGCCGCTGCCCACATCATGGAGCACCGCAACGCCTCGAGCTCGGCCGACTTCGACCAGGTCCGCGGTGGCAACCTCAGCAGTGAAACCCTCCACCCGGAAGTTACTGGAGTGGACCTTCAAAACCGCGGCGGTATTTTCAGTGACCGCATCGTCATAGTCGCGTACATAAGTCCGGTTCGTGGTGCCAACGTCAATCAGGGTGCTGCCACTTTGTCGTAGTACGTCCGGGACACGGAACCCGCCGCCAATCTCCACGGCCTCAGACCGGGACACCACCACCTCTCTACCGGAGGCCAGGGCCGAGAGGCCCAAGAGCATGGCCGAGGCGTTATTGTTCACCGCCAGAGCAGCCTCCGCACCGGTGATCTGGCACAGCAGCGACTGCAGTTGTGCCTGCCTGGAGCCCCGCCTTCCGGTGGCCAGATCTAGTTCCAGATTGGAGTATCCCTGGGCGGCCTGGCTGGCTGCTTCAATGGCTGCTTTGCTTAGGGGAGCGCGTCCCAGGTTGGTGTGAATCACCACCCCGGTGGCGTTGATGACATGTCTGGGCTCGGCCCGCATTGTGTCTTCAATGCTCTGGCAGACAGACTTGGCAACATCATCGGCATTGGGCGAATCCCCGCCCTGCCGGATGTGATCCCTTGCTGAATCTAACGCCTCTCGGACCAGGTCCACAACCCAGTCACGGTCAAACGATTGGGCAGCGGTCGCCACGTTCTCTTTGGCAAGGACACTATCAACGCTTGGTAGGTTACGAAACTGCATATAAAAATCCGATAATAAGTGTGCCGCGTATTGGTGCGTAGGCGGGATTTATTCTAGCATGAGAGACAAGAAAACCAGACTCAAACCTAGCATATCCAGAATCACTAGTATAAAATAATTCTATTCCCGTCGCCGTCCATGGTGTTACAGCAATGAGACCAAAACTGGCTGCAATCTTCGTCATTGGGCTACTGACCCTGTCGATCATAGGCACCGCCGTGGCCGCCATCAGCCAGGCCGTTACTGAAGAACCAGGCGCATCCAGCGTCGCATTGGGTAGCTACACCAACCAGATCGGCGAAACCGCAGACGACGATAAACGAGCCACCACCGCCTTCAGATTCGTCTGTCCCTTCCACTGATCTAAAGCCTGACCTAACGTCTCCGGCAACCAGGCTTTCCCTCCTACTCAACCCCTAAATTCCTTAGTCCTGTTGACCTTGTGTCGCTCTGCGCCTAATGTTCTTGTTGTTAATATGTTATTAATCCGCTATTAATCCCAGGCACTTGGAGAAATCATCATGCCAGCAGGCCTTCCCCCAGAATTAGATGCCCTAAAAAATACCATCCGTCAGATAGTGAAAGATGAATGCTATCCCCTGGAGGCGGAATTCTTAGCCAATCCGTCCCAAGATGGTGTGGACGAGCCGGGGGCACCCAGAGGCATCTCCGAGGCGCTCTCTGGTCTGCTGGGAGTGCTGCCAGAAGCGGCCTGGGACCGGCTGAACAAGGTCTCTAAGGACACTGGCATCTATACATCGTTCGTCCCGGAAGAGTACGGCGGCGGCGGCATGGGAGCCCTAGGCCACGTCATCTTGGATGAAGAAGTCCACAAGAGCATCGTGCAACTACCGACTTCACCGGTGCCGATGATGATGATCGGCGCGGCCACCCCGGAACAAGAGCAGGAATACCTGCTGCCATCCGTGGACGGCAAGCTCCATTACGCCTTTGGCCAGACAGAACCCAACGCCGGCTCTGATCCCGGCGGCATGATGCAGACTAGGGCCGTGTTAGACGGCGACGACTGGGTGATAAATGGCACCAAGACCTTTATCTCTGGCGCCACTTCGGCAGATTACATACTGCTACAAGCGGTGACCGACCCGGACAAACGCCAACGCGGCGGAATCACCATGTTCATCATCGACAACCCGTCGCCGGGGCTCAGTTTTGACCCCATCAGGCTCTGGGTTAACCCTGGCAAGGCCCAGCAATTTACGGTGCACTTGGACAACGTACGAGTTTCCCAGACCAAAGTGCTGGGCAATGTTGGTGATGGCTTCACCCTGGGACAGAAATGGCTGGTTCACCACGACCGTATGCTCCGTGGTTCCATGGCCACCGGAATTTTGAGTCGGGCATTGGAGATGGCCATAGAGTGGGCCAAAGAAAGGGTCACCTACGGACGACCCATCGCCGACCGGCAAGCCATCCAATACATGCTGACCGACGTGTACACCGACATAATGACCCTCCGTTCCTTCACTAGGGAAACCGCTGCCCGTGCCGACGCCGGCGAGGACGTCCGTGTTGAAGCTTCAATGATCAAATACTGCGCCGGTGAATGGGGCTGGCGGAGCATCGACAAGATCATGCAGGTCTTCGGAGGGACCGGCGAGACCTTGGACCTGCCCATCGCCCACTGGTATCACATACTGCGCCACGCCCGAATCGGCGGCGGAACGTCGGAGATACACAAGTTTGTGATGGCCAGGGGCCTGCTGGACGGCCGGGTCAATTTCCAGGGGTAGCCAGGGTTAGCCTGTTAGCCGGAAGATGAATCACGGGTAAATCCGCCTGCCAAATACAGACCTTCCGACTACCTAAGACGGTAGAATTTTGGGGCAGGACGCATCTATCGATCTGCCCCATTTTTGTTTTGGCCAATAGCTAGTAAATGGCGCAAATCACCCACACATACCCCACGCCAACCTGCAGGTCACCGACGAAGCAGGTAGTTTGGCGTGCTTTAACTGTGTGATTGAGGACCACCAGACGCAGGCGTATAACCTAGCGCGTCGGATGCTCAGTGACTGGGCCTTGGCCGAGGACGATGTGTAGGAGAGCTTTGTCTCGGCGTATCGCGCGTTCAACCGGTTCCGAGGCGAAAACCTGAAAGCCTGGGTGCTACGGATTGTCTCCAACACTTGCCGAGACATGCACCGCGCCCAAAAATCCCGGCCCACCCTCTCCCTGGACCCGGTGCCATTTGCAGATGGCGATGAACCCCAAGACCCCAGCGTTGTTGACGCTGCCGACGCCGCATCTGAAACACTGCCCGAAGTTGCCCCTGAACAACCCATTGAAGCACTGGCAGAAGCACCAACTCCGATCATAGAACAAGCCGAACCAACGCCGTTTGGTGATGGCGCAGAAATTGACAGCGATACACCGGCATGGTTGCAAGTTTTGGAAGTCGTGGCTGGCGCATTGGCCGCCGTCTTCCTCGTAGGATTGTTCCTCCGGTGGCACACAACTCGCCGCGACCTAGGCTAAAAACCCACCCGGCAAGACCAACACCACTCCGTCTCAATAGCAGATTTCTCAAGTCGGGAATTTTTTGAACACCCCCTCCGTCTTAAATCATGTAAGCAACGCCAATAGGCTGAATATCTAGGAGAGATAAACACCATGGTCCAAGCAGTAGTACACAGCAAGAAAATGATAATCATTCTTGGAGCCGCCCTGGTGCTGCTATTGGCAGTTGCCTGCAGCTCCGATAGCGACGACGGAGTTACCGGAGCGAACATATCCGATTTCCTGGCCGCCGCTGTCAGTTCGGAACCAGCGGCTCAGCTGCTGCGTTCCAGTTCCGGAGCCAACACCGGAATCTGGGTCAATGGCTCAGGCAGGGCCACCGGAGACCCAGACCTAGGGATCATCAACCTGGGCGTGGAAGCGCTGGCTGATACTGCATCAGAAGCACGCGGAATGGCGGCAGTGGCGATCGATCAGACGATCGCGGTCCTAAAGAGCAACAAAATTGAAGACCGCGACATGCAGACCAGCCAGTTCAGCATTAGCCCTCGTTACACCACGCAAGAAGTGGCCCGGTGCTCCGGTGTATCAAGGGAAATAGAGCCCGTGGCCAGTCCTTCGCTAGGCATACCGGCACCCGATTCACCTGACGTGGTTGAGATGATCGTAGTTCAGGAAAAAGAGGGAAACGAGTGCCGCGTGGAGTTTGAGCGTGTACTGATCGGTTACCAGGTGACCAACACCCTAACGATCAAAGTGCGCGACCTAAACAACATGGGCAGCGTTATTGACGGAGCCAGTGAGGCCGTCGGTGACCTGATCCGGGTCAACCGCGTCAGTTTCACCATCGAGGACACCAAATCCCTGCAAAATGAGGCTCGAGGAGAAGCCATCGCTGACCTCCTAACCAAGGCCGCTACCATGGCCGAACTGGCCGGAGTCGAACTTGGCCAACTGGTTTACCTGACCGAGTCTGGTGGCGGAGTACCCCAGTCCTTCGCTAGGATTGAGTCCGCTGCAGCGTTTGGTTTCGCAGATTCGGCCACCAGCATTCTGGCCGGAGAGTTAGATGTGAGCGTGAACGTGCAGGCAGTATTCGGAATCGCAAACTAAAACCGGCAGATAAGGACCTATCATCGTCAAAAAGGCGGAGTCTGCGCAGACTCCGCCTTTTTCATGCCATGTAACCGATGGTCAGACAGACGTGTTTTGACTTGATTGGCAATTCCATGATTGTTAGAATCCTGCTGTCTGGTGGCGGCTAATATTCAGGCACCGGCTAAAACTAAAATCGATAATTTTCGCGGGAGAATCATGGTCTTAAGCGACCGTACGATCAAAGAACAACTGGCCAAGGGACGAATCGTCATTGAACCCTTGGACCCCGATGACATCCAACCGGCCAGCGTAGACCTCCATCTGGACGGAAGTATTCTAGTCTTTGCCAACTCCCGCCGTCCCTATATCGACGTCAAAGAGACCCTTGAAGATCTGACTCAGATGGTTGAGATTCAAGAAGACACCCCGTTCATTCTCCACCCCGGCGAATTCGTCCTCGGCAGCACGCTGGAGAATATTGAGCTGCCCGACGACTTGGTGGCCAGGCTTGAAGGCAAGAGCAGCTTGGGACGCATTGGCCTGGTAATCCACTCCACTGCCGGATTCGTGGACCCCGGTTGGAAGGGACATTTGACCCTGGAACTAAGCAACCTGGCACGTTTGCCCATCACCCTCTACCGGGGCATGAAGATTGGGCAAATATCTTATCTGGAGCTCTCAACCCCGGCAGACCGCCTCTACGGATCAGCGTCGCTGGGCAGCAAGTACCAGGGGCAGACCGTCCCCACTGCCAGCCGGTTCAGCCAAGACTTTGAGTCCAAGCCCGGAAAATGAGCCACATGCAAAGGGCCGTCGAGCTGGCCCAAGAGGTAGTTGGGGCCACCAGCCCAAACCCGGCGGTGGGCGCGGTGTTAGTCAAAGACGGAGTCTCAATAGGGGCTGGCGCTACTCAACCGCCAGGCCAAGACCACGCTGAGATCGTAGCCCTGAAACAGGCGTCGGAAAATGCCAAAGGTGCCACGCTTTACACCACGCTAGAACCGTGTTGCACCTGGGGTAGGACTCCGCCCTGCACCAAGGCCATCATCACAGCGGGAATTACCGAAGTACATATCGGCGCCATTGACCCCAACCCGGATGTGTCCGGCAACGGTCAAAAAGAGCTGGAAGATGCCGGCATCAAGGTAGTTATCGAAGAGGTTGAAGGCACCCGTGAACTCTACGAGGCCTTTGCCAAGCACATTTCCACCGGCACGCCGTTCGTCACCGTGAAATACGCCATGACCTTGGATGGCAAGATAGCGACTCACACCGGCGATTCCAAATGGGTGACCGGGCCTGAGGCCAGAGACTACGTGCAAAAGATGCGCCGCACCTGCGACGCCATACTGGTTGGAGTGAATACCGCGCTGACCGACGACCCTTACCTGACATCCAGGGACGAAGATGGCAACCCCATAGAACGCCAGCCGCTGCGGGTGGTCATAGACAGTGTCTGCCACACTCCGATTGGCGCCATGATGTTTAAACAACCAGGCTCCACAGTCATTGCCACTACCAAAGCGGCGCCAGACATTCGCGTGATGGCATTGGAGCAGGCTGGCGCCGAGGTTGTGGTGCTGCCATCGGGAGCAGACCAACGCGTCCATCTGCCGTCCCTCTTGGACTATCTAGGAGCCAGGGGAGTCTTGAACCTATTGATTGAAGGCGGGGGGTCCGTTCATGGGGCCTTCTTCGACGCTGGATTGGTGGACAAGGTGTATGCCTTCGTCGCGCCGTTGATTGTCGGTGGCGAAACGTCTCTGTCACCGGTGGAAGGCTCCGGAGTAAGCCTCATGGGCGACGCCTGGTATCTAGCCGAAACACGCACCGAGCAAATTGGCCCGGATTGGCTCATAATAGGGTACCCAAGGAAAGAGTCTCAGGAACTACCCTACGCTGACTTAGACGGCGACCTAGAATATGAACTGAAAGATCCTGAGATTGAATAAATATCCGGGCCAGGAATAAACTCACGGGTTAGGAAACATGTTTACCGGAATCGTAGAAGAATTGGGCGTAGTCGCCAAGATCAGCAATAACGCCATGACCGTCCAAGCCTCAAAGGTCACAGAAGACCTGAAGCTGGGAGACAGCATCGCAGTCAATGGGACATGCCTCACGGCTGTTAATTTCAGCCGCACCGACTTCTCTGTTGACCTATCGCCCGAAACCATGAGGAGGACCTCCCTGGGCCAACTATCAGAAGGGAGCCCAGTGAACTTGGAGCGCGCACTTCTCGCCAGCGACCGTATGGGCGGGCACATTGTGCAGGGCCACGTTGATGGTACCGGTCGCGTTATGTCCAGTAGGGTAGATGGTGACTCAATAATATTTCACATTAGAGTCCCAAAACGACTTAACCCCTATATAGTCGAAAAGGGGTTCATCGCGGTTGACGGTATAAGTTTGACCGTGGTAAAAAGAGGTGCTTCGTCGTTCACATTGGCTGTGATACCATACACGCTGAAGAATACTAATTTGGCTTCAGTATCGATTGGGGATCGGGTGAACCTGGAAGCAGACATCTTAGCCAAGTATGTAGAGAATCTTCTGGACCGAAAATACGATCCCGAAGATAAAAAGTCTTAAGGACAGAATTATGCCTCTGTGCAGTCTTGAAGAAGGACTCGAAGAGTTAAAAGCGGGCAGGTTCCTCATCGTAGTTGACGATGAGAACCGTGAGAACGAAGGCGATCTGGTCATGCCCGCCCAAATGGTAACCCCCGAGGCCGTGAACTTTTGCGTCACCCACGCCCGTGGTCTCCTTTGTATGCCGGTCATTGGCGAGAGATTAGACGAACTCCAGATCCCTCTGATGGTCATTGAAAACGGCTCAGAAAAGAACCAAACCGCGTTCACAGTCTCAATTGACTACAACGTGGACACCACCACCGGCATCTCCGCGGGAGACCGGTCAGCAACCATCTTGGCCATGCTCGACCCAGCGACCAAACCCGATGAATTCACGCGCCCCGGCCACATCTTTCCGTTGCGGTATCATCCGGGTGGAGTATTGGCCAGAGCCGGCCACACTGAAGCCGCAGTAGACCTCTGCGAGATGGTGGGGATGTACCCCGCCGGAGTGATTTGCGAGGTTATGGCTGAAGACGGCACCATGTCTCGGCTGCCCCAATTAGAAGAATTTGCTGAAGAACACGGACTAAAGATTCTCAGCATTGCCCAGATAATCGCCCAGCGCCGCCGCACGGAGCGTTTGATTGAGCGCGTAGCCGAGGCTCGCCTCCCAACACGCTACGGCCAGTTTACGGCGATTGCCTATAAGAGCCATGTCGATACTGGCGAGCACATTGCCCTGACCATCGGCGAATGGACTGCCGATGAGCCTGTCATGGTACGTATCCACAGCGAGTGCCTAACCGGTGACGTGTTTGGCAGTATGCGTTGTGATTGCGGCGAGCAGATTGACCTGGCGCTGAAACAAATTTCAGAAGAAGGCAACGGTGTCTTCCTCTACATGCGCCAAGAAGGCCGTGGCATTGGTCTGCACAACAAGATTAAAGCATACTCCTTGCAGGACCAAGGTTTGGACACGGTGGAAGCCAACGAGACCCTGGGCTTTGAGCCTGACCTACGCCACTACGGTGTCGGGGCACAGATTCTCAGAGACCTGGGAGTTCGAAAACTGAACCTGCTGACGAACAACCCCAAGAAGGTTGCCGGACTCTCCGGATTCGACCTGGAGATCGTCGACCGCATCCCAGTGGAAGCGGAAGTCACCGACGAGAACCGGACCTACATGAAGACCAAGAAAGCCCGCATGGGACACATCCTTGGCAACTGCTAAAGACCCAACTACCGCAAACCAAAAAAGCCCGTCCTTCCTCGGAAGGACGGGCTTTTTATTTCCCCGGTTTGCTAACCAAAACCGTACTTGCTCCCTACCGTCATTCCTGCGAAGGCAGGAATCCACTGCGCCTACATACTCGGTTATTCAGTCACGACGAAGATGATTATTAGAGAGGAATTGCCCCCACCCTAGCCCTCCCCTTTGCGAGGGTGAGGGGATTTTTGGGACCCCACTACCACCGTCTTTGCTGCGAAGGCAAGAATCCATGTGACCCGCCTAAGAAATGTTCATTACCAGCAATCTTTCTGGCTTCCCGCCTTCGCGGGAAAGACGGTCGCGTGGCCGTAGTTATTGTGGCTCGGCCCGTACCTGGTGGCCTGGCGCATGAAGGTCGCCCTATCCCCGTCCGCTATCTCTTTGGCCTGGACCTCGAATTCCAGTTCTCCCTGGTAGGCGGCAACGGTGTCGGCTCTCTGAAAGGGCCGTCGGGGGTGGCCGTGGACTCGGATGGCGATGTGTACATGACCGACTTGGGCAACCATCGCGTCCAGATCTACGATGCCGATGGCCGGTACATCACCGCGCTGGTCGGGGACGCCCAAGAGCCTTCGCCATGGCACCAGACCTACCTGGCCGGCAACCCCGAGCACCTCAAGGCCCGCCGCCGAGCGGATATGGAGCCTGAGTGGCGCTTCCGCAGGCCTGTGGCTGTGAATGTGGACGCCAAGAACCGGATAGTGGTGTTGGGAGTCGGCCCGCCATCGCCTACAGATCTACAACAAGCTCAAGGACTACGAAGAGCATTCCCTAAACCTTTAGGTTTAATCAACCTTCAGGTGGGCGGCCGTCTAAAAGCGCTGTTTCCCAAACGTCTTGGGTGGTCTTTTCTTGGGTCCATGGCCGCATGACTGCGGCGGCTCGGGCGTCCCGGTAATAACGCTCCAGTGGATGCCGCTTCAGCATAGCCCTTCCGCCGCAGAGCCGAATCGCCTCGCCGGTCAGTTCGACCACCGCGCGTTGCACTTGCACATGAGCGGCCCTGGCACGCTGAATCGCCTCGACCGGCGGGTCCAACTGCTGCTCGGAGATGGACCGGTAAAACAACGCCCTGGTTGCTTCGAGTTTAAAGAGCATCTCAGCGAGGGCGGCTCCGATTGCCGATTGTCCGCCACGAGCGTTGGCATCGGTTGGAGCGCGTCCTGTGGTATATGCGACGGTAAAGTCGTAAGCCGCCTGCATCAGGCCCAAAAAAGTTGCGGAAAAGGCGATAAATATGTGGGGCTGACGCTGGAATAGCTGACCAAACACGCCTGCCGGTAGGACCTCAGCATCGTCCGGCGCCCAGACATCTTTCAGTTCCATGTCCTGGCTCACCGTGGAACGCATACCTATGGGGTCCCAATCGCCGGAGAACTCCAAGCCAGGCGCTTCCCTCGGTATCGACAGATACAGCGTCCGGTCGACCCAGGGGCCATCCGACAGCAAAAGCGCAGGCGTCGCGAAATAGTCGGCCACACCAGCCGAGGACACAAAAAACTTGCTGCCGTTAACCAAATACCCGCCATCCACGCGTTTAGCCGTTGTCCCGAAGCGGCGCCCTCCAGCATCAATCGGGTCGGCCGTACCTGATTCTAAGCGTTCGCCGTGGGGCTGCCCGTAAAAAACGCCCTGCTCTACAACCTCGCGGTATCGCTGGGCGCTCAACTTTCTGTGGCGGTTTTGTACATCCGCAGGCAACCCCAGCCCATCCATCAGCGGACCCATCATCAGCATGGTCAGGCAATGCATGTTGAAGGTGAGGGCGGTGGAGGAATTGCCTTGGGCCAATTTCTCGGAGACCAAACAGTAGGTCTCATAGTCCGCTCCGAGTCCGCCATGCTCCTCCGGAACACATAAAGCCAAGAGACCCGCATCGCGGAGGTCCTGATAATCCTCAACCGGAAAGGCGGCATCCCGGTCCAGATCAGCGGCCCTTGAGGCGAATTTCTCAATGGCCAACCCGCGAGCCAGATCCATCAACTCTTGTTGCCGGGAAGATGGGCGTAAATCCACGGAGCAGCCCTCCGGGTGTTAAATCTAGGTCTGCCTTTAGAAGAAAACGCTGAGGTTCTTGGCCAGAATAACGTTGGCATCCAGGACTATGATCCGCTTGTATATCTTCCACCGGCCATCTTCCTTGCGCAGGTGATCTTCGCGGCTACCGGCGAAGATGTTCTCGTCGGTCTCATGGTGAGACCGGTAAAGGATGAACGCTGTCTTGGCCTTCAGATCGCCCTCAGGCAGAGGTTCAATCACAAGGTTGCCTACGAGGTGCCGCGTCCGCGACGGCGGGTCTTCGGACCAAGCCATGCCGGTGTCCAACCGGTCAACCCGCATGGTCATGTATGTTTTGTCGTCCTCGAAGATCGCCAAGTCTCCCTCTTCGGAAATCTCGCGGGACAGGTCCTGACGGCCAACATTCAGGCGCCGAGGCATGAAATAGAAGACGTCGTCGGCGAATAGATCGAGCCATTCGCGAAACTTCCGGTCGTCGAGCAGCCAGGCCTCGTTGATGTAGAACTGCATCAACTCGTGCCATAGCTCGCTCTGGGAGACTCCATCTCCGAACGTTTGCGCTGTCATTCCTACCTCGTCGGGAATCCCGTCTTGCACTGGCCGCTCCGCTCCTAGCCGTTCATCGTGGCAGTGCCCTCAAAATCGGCTGTGCCCGGCTCGATGGATATGTCCTCCCAGCTCTCGGCGTTCATGAACTCTTCCCAGCGACGGTAGAAGCTGCGTTGATTGTTCTCTGAAGTATAACGCTCGGCTACCGTGCCGGGGAAGTCGGGATCTGAACCAGCCCGGCCTACACCCATGGACAGGTCTTGGGAGTATTTCTGGGCCAACGGAGTCAGGCTTGATCTGGACACGCCTCGCCAATTGTCCATATCGTCTTGCTCGAACAGACCGGCTACGCCATTGTAGTTGCCGCTGCCCATTCGGAGGGCCCGCTTAAGTTCGTCAGGCATACCCTTTTCGAGCACAACGAAATGCCAGAATTCAGTCTCCAAGGGGCCTCGGGGGTGGGCGAGTCGAAGCCCTAAAACCCCGTTGGGGAAGATACTGTGGTTGCCCAGTTGGAGCTTCCCCGCCCGGACACTGCCTAGGCGGCGCTCGGCCTCCGCCAAGGTAGACCGGTAATACTCCTCAAATAGCGAGCGGTTTTCCTGGGTTACACCGTGGGTCTGCCGGGCTTGGTCTGGCCGATCCAACATCCGCATCGTCAAAGAATGTCCATTGATGAAAAGGTGCTTGCTGGGCGATTCGAATTGCGCCTCGTGGGTTAGGCGTGGGAGGCCGAAGTGCCTGGCCTGGACCAATATGGCGGAAAGGTGTGTGGTGGGGACATGGTAATTGTCCGAGCAGTTATCGACCGCTGTCTTCCAATTAAGCGGCTCGATCCATTTCACCGGACCGATAGCCTCAGTCCCGGCGTCCAACCGGTTGAATGCCACATCCAGGCACCATCTGGCGTCTCCCAGATATTCTTCCAAAGAAGGCGCGCCTGAGTCCCAGTTGGCAAAGACGATGCCGGCGTAAGTTTCTACGCGCGCCGCAATCAGGCTGCGGCTGTCCCGATCCACAGCGCCGTAATAGGCTTCTTCCTCTCCCGGCACGTATTCCAACGAGCCGTCATTTGAATAGGTCCAACCGTGATAGGGGCAGAAAAAGTTCTTAGTATTTCCTACGTCTGTCCTGACAATCGGGTTGCCCCGGTGACGGCACATGTTCAGGAAGGCATGAAGTTTGCCCTTACCGTCGCGGGTCAAGATCACCCGGTCCTCACCCATGTAGGTGTGGAAGAAGTCATTTACCTTGGGGACCAAGCTTTCATGGCCAATCATCAGCCAAGTTCTTCCGAATACCTTCTCCAACTCCTCCCGATAGATATCTGGGTCCGAGAAGATACGGGAGTCAAGTTTCCCTGTCTTTAGGTCAATCACATTGTATTTTTTGTTGGAAACGGCCATGATTGCTCCTGATTGCTGTCTACCTACGATGTAATTTGCCGGAATGGGTTAACGATATGGCGCAATGGGTTTCCGGTCAAGGGCAGCACACTGGTATCGATGCTGGAAACCAATGCTCCCGGCCAACGATGTGAGAATGGAGGTCAAGCATGGCGTCCCCCGTAGAATTTAGCGAACAGGGAACGAGTAAAACCGTGAAAGCGGGCGGCATGGATGTCCATTACCATGACGTTGGGTCCGGCGACCCAATCGTTCTGCTCCACTCCTACGGTCCCGGCACCACCGGCTGGATCACCTTTCACAAGATATTGCCTGCCCTCGCCCAGCGGTACCGGTGCATCGTGATGGACCTGCCTAACTTTGGGCGGACCGGCCCCGTCACCTACAACGAGCCTCTGCACAACCTCCAGGCCCGGACCGCATTGGCGCTGATGGACAAATTGGGGATTGAAAAAGCCCACCTGGTCGGCAACTCCCAGGGAGGGCAGTCGGCCATGGTGGTGGCGATGAAGAATCCCGAGCGGGTGAACAAGTTGATCTTCGGCGCATGCCATATCAAGACCGGAGGAGATCTCTACCTGATGGGCAATCGCCCTTCAGAGGGCAGCAGGGCCACCAATGATGTGATCGCCGATCCCACTCGTAAGAATGTGCACCGGTACCTGCGGGTCCATATCGACGATCAAACGCTGGTGACCGACGACCTAATCGACTATATCCATCAAAATTACACAGGGCACCCAGATCACGTGGCGGCCAACGCAGCCTCGGTGAGCGTGCCCTACGACCATGGCGTGGACCTACCCAACATCAAGGCGCCTAGCCTGATCATCTGGGGGCGTTATGACCGCATGTGCGTCTTTGAGATTGGTATCGCCGCGTTGAATAACATCGATGATTCCAGATTGGTGCTACTCAATAATTGCGGCCACTGGCCTCCGTATGAGAAACCGGAGGAATACACCGCCCACCTGCTTAATTTCCTGGAGAATATCTAAGGGAAATCAATCTCGTAGGCGCAGCGTTACCTAGGAGACTGAAAAGGCGGGGCTACCAGATTACCTGGGATTCCTGGAGGCTTTCTACTTCTGACTTCGGTGGGCCAATGATGCCGTGGAAGACGTCCATATTGTGCTCGCCCAAGTCCGGAGTCCAAGTGTCGATGCTGGACGGGGTTTTCGAGAAACGCCACGGCGGCACCACAGCACGCATCTCGCCTTTTTCAGCGTGGGTTATGGTCGGGAATGCTTCCCTTGCTTCCAGATGTGGGTCGGCTCTCAACTGGCTGGGAGAAAGCGACGGAAACGAGGGGACTCTGCGAAACTGCAGTTTCTCCGTGACCTCGGTCGGTGTGTGTTTGGCCGTCCACTTGGAGATAAGCCCGTCCAATTCGTCATGATGCTTCCAGCGGCGGAAGGCGTCGCCGAACTTATCGCCCTCGGCCTCTTCAAGCCGCAACTGCAGGCGTCTATGCCTTCGCTTGAGCGACTCGTGAATAGCAGCGGGAGACGATGCGAGCCTTCGCTGAAGGATGGTTAAAGCAAAACCGACGACCGTCCGCCGCCTTTCACCATTCTTGCCTTTGCCCAGTTGATCTGCCCGGTTCATTTCTTCGGTGACGTAATTGGTTACCGCCTCGTAAAGGTCGAACTCAGCTTCCGAGAGGTCGTAATTAACGGTGTATGCCCTCCTTTCGGGGAACAGCGGATGGCCATCAAAATCGACCATTTCTTCTTTCAACATCCTGCGCATGATGTCAGATGGGTCCAACATGGGCGCACCAGACCTCAGTCTGCCTTCGAAACGGTCCGGATCAAGTAACCCCATTGAAGTCTTCATCTTTGCCGTTGTGTGGCGTGGCGGTCATCATGAGCAAATGCCGGGCTTTCGTGCCCAATTGTTCGCCAAGCTGGTAGCGCGCGGTCCGTTTGACTTCGTTGCCGTAATAGTGGGCGCTCATCTTGTGGCTTTCATCGACGACCACTAGGTCCCATTCGACTGCGTTCAATCGCTCTACGTTGTCATCTTGCTTGAGCAGGTCAATCCGCCCGATTACCAAGTCATGGTCGTTGAAAGGATTGCCAGAGGCCGAAGCCTCTATGTCAGACCTGCCCATGATATGAAAGGCGGTCTGAAACTTTTCTATCATCTCGTCTTGCCACTGCTCGGCAAGATTAGCCGGGCATACTATCAGGCAGCGTTCCAGGTCGCCACGGAGCATCAATTCGCGGATCAGCAGACCGGCCATAATTGTCTTGCCAGCGCCAGGATCGTCGGCCAACAAAAACCTTAAAGGCTGACGGATAAGCATCTCTTCGTAGACCGCCGCGATCTGGTGAGGGAGCGGTTCTACGTTGGAGATGTGCACGGCCAGGAGAGGGTCAAATAAATAGGCTAGGCTTATTCGCCGACTTTGGACATCAGGTAGGCTTCAATGAACTTATCTATGTCGCCGCCCAATACCGCATCTGGATTGGTGCTCTGCAGGTTGGTTCGGTGGTCCTTCACCGACTTGTACGGATGGAGCACGTAGCTGCGTATCTGGTTGCCCCATTCATTGGCCGACCGATCGCCCCGCATATTAGCAACCTCTTTGGCCTTTTCCTCGGCCTGTCGCGCCAACAATTTGGCCTTGAGGATGCGAATGGCAAACTCCCGGTTCTGGTGCTGGGAACGCTCGTTCTGGCAGGAAACGACTATGCCCGTGGGGATGTGGGTCAACCGCACAGCAGAGGCCACTTTTTGAACGTTTTGACCGCCGGGGCCACTGGACCGGAAGGTATCCATTTTGATGTCTTCCGAGCGTACTTCCACTTCAGGGTCATCTTCTGACGTCGGCAGAATCTCCACCTGAGCGAACGAAGTCTGGCGCAAGTTGTTGGGGTCGTACGGCGAGAGTCGCACCAACCGGTGGACGCCCTGCTCCGCCAACAGATAGCCATAAGCGTGGGATCCGCCAATCTCCAATGTGGCGCCGCGAAGTCCAGCTTCTTCCCCGTAAGACAGATCCATCACGTCCAGGGGACGCTTGCCGTTCTCTGCCCATTGGCAGTACATCTGCAACAGCATCTCCGCCCAGTCCTGGGCGTCGGTACCCCCAGCGCCGGCGTGGATGCTCACAATGGCCGGGCGGTCATCGTAAGGTCCGGCCAGGGTCAGGTTGATCTCCTCTCTGGCCAGGAGCCGGGTCAGTTCTTGTGACTCGTCTTCCAATTGCTCTTGTAGAGAGACATCGTTCTCTTCCAGGGCCATCTCAGTGAGTTCAACCAGGTTCTTAGAGCTGGATTCCAGACCGCGCCAAAGGTTCACAGTGTCCTTCAGGCGGCCTAGTTGTTGCATTTTCATCTGCGCGGATTGGTGGTCGTCCCAGTAACCGGGCTCAGCCGCCTCGCGCTCCATGACGCTTATGGCGTCTTCTTTGTTGGCCAGGTCAAAGACGCTCCACCACCGACACGATCTTTTCATTGATGGTCGATAGGTGTTGTTTCAATTGCTCCATGGCCAGTGTTTTCTCCAATCCGGTTCGTGTTTGATAAATGCAGTAAAAGGCTGGATTTTCTCGCCCTCTACTACATCAATTATATCAGCCAGAGCACGACGAACCCCAGCCGTAGCTATCATTTCCCGGCCTATTCGCCTAACCCAATCCCAGCTTGTCCGACAGCCAAGACATCTGAATCTGAGCATGTTCGTGGCCACCACCCTCCGACGCACCGTGGTAGACCCGGAGGTCACAATGGTGGATCAGCGACGCCAGTTCTTCACCAAAAGCCACCGGGCAGGAGCCATTGTCGTTGATGCCCACGCTGAGCAGCACTGGAGCGATTATCTGACTGGCAATGTTGAGCGGGTCCAGGTCCGCAGTGCTCTGGGCAGCCGCATCTCGCTGGTCCGGATACATACGCAGGTAATCGTTCAACTCCGCCAACGGGTAGGCCAACCCTGGCTCAAAAGCGAGCGGGTTGCCCAAGGCCATAGGCGTGTTCGCGGCCACAGCGTCGACCACTCCGCGCCGGGCGGCCACGGCCAACGCCAACGAACCGCCCAGACCAGCGCCGATCACAGCCATCTTCCCTATTTGGGCCAAGTTCTGTTCGTAGAGGACGTCGACAGCTCTAAGCACATCAACAAACACCCGACGCATGACGTAGGAGCTGGGGTCGCCAATGCCCTCCGTCAGCAGGCCTGGATACTTGGCCTGGATCGAATGGTCGCTGCGCCTTTGGCCTCGGTAGGTGGGGTTCATGACCACTGCCCGGTCACGCAAGGACGTGTAAACAATGTCATGTACGCTGCCGTAATCGGGCATGCGGACGATGACCGGGAATGGCCCATCGCCCTTGGGCACCGACAACCAACTGAACAGCCACATACCGTCGGCTGAGGTGTAATGCAATTGGTAAACATCCCAATCTGGTTGGGAGTAAAAATTGTCCCTCTGCACCTGTAGCTGCGGCATCACCTCAGCCAAGACTGCCTCGTTTTCTCGCCAGAACCGATCTGCTGAGATGCTCATGAACCAACCGCCGTCAGGCCAATCTGATTCTCCAACCAGGCTCGCTCTTGGCCAGGATAATCGTGGGCATTGCCGTGCCCTGAGTTGGGAAATAACCAGAGTTCTTTGTGGGCGGTCAAAGCATCGTAAGCGGCATAGCTGGTCTCCGGTGGACAGACCTCGTCGTCCAACGCGATGCCCACCACCATTGGGCATTTGATCCTAGGGGCAAAGTTCACCGCGTCAAAATAGCGCAGGGTTTCCAGCGTCTGTTCTTCGTCACCAGGATAAGCCCGGGCGTAGCAGGCCAGCTCGTCGTAGGGATAAGACTGGAACATGGTCATGGCCTCAGGGTAGCAACACAAGAAGGGGTACCCTGCAACCCCGCCTTTGATCTCAGGACGTAGAGCTGCGGTGATTAGGGTAAGTCCGCCGCCCTGGCTGCTACCGCAGGCGTAAATACGCTCCGGGTCTATCTCCGGGCGGGAATGGAGAAAATCCACCGCGCGGACACAGTCGGAGATCACCCCCCTATAGCCGTAGTTCTCCTTGCTTTCCAGACCGGCGGTGAGCAGGCCGGGATAGCCTGGGTTGAACTCAGAACTGCTCATGAGCTTGCCCCGGACCGCCACCGACAGTACAGCCACGCCTTTCTTGCCCCAGTCTCGGCGCACCGGCGGCTCCGACTTGTATCCGGGGAAATTGACGATGACCGGAAATGGGCCATCGCCCTTGGTGGGCAGGCTGTACCAAGCCGAAATTTCCAGGCCGCCGAGGCTCAGAAATGTGACATGGAAAACATGGACATCGTCGTTGCTGCGAATCGGCTCAGCCGTGATTACCGATTTGAGAGAAATCCCGGACAACATCTCCAATGTGCCAGACCAGAAATCATCGAAATCGTCCGGGCAGGTTACCTGAGTTGAGAAAGCTTCTAGGTCTTGTTGGGTCGCCATGCGCTCTCCAAATTTTTTGTTGATCGTTTTTGATGCCGGTAATTATATCTGCGGCCAGGCCATGTGTGTACTTCAAACACTCAATTTCAACTCGAATCTAGGAAACCATCATGTAGATTGGCGCTCACGACATGGGGCGAGTTATTCTGGTAATAGCCTTTTCATGCCGGAACCAACGCAATGATTCTTGAACTAACTGCCGTGATTGCCCTTGCCATAGGCGCGTACGTCTTGGGGTCTATTCCCACGGCCTATCTATTTGTCCGGTGGCTCAAGGGTCAAGACATCCGGGATTCCGGCAGCCACAACGTGGGCGCGCTGAACGCCTACCGACAGGCGGGTTCCTGGGCAGGAATCGCCGTATTACTGGTGGATATGGCCAAGGGCGTTTTGGCCGTTTTGGTACCCAAGTTGCTCGGTGTTGGCGACTGGGCATTATTCATCACTACGCCCCTGGTAGTTGCCGGTCACAATTGGCCCGTGTTTTTGAACTTCAAAGGTGGCAAGGGTGCCGCAGCGATCTTTGGTATCTCTTTGGTCATCGTCCCATGGCTCACGGTCATCACCGCCGGCCCCAGCATCTTGGTCATGCTGCTACTTCGAAACGTTGTCCTAGGCGCGGCCTTGGGGTTCGCATTACTAAACACGCTGCTTTGGCTGACCGGGCAGGGAGGCCAACAAGTTGGACTATGCCTACTGCTCACACTCCTGGTCACCGGCACCTACCTCATAAACATCCGGGAGCACGTCTTCAGCTCTATCAAAGCGCGACAATGGCGTGAATTATTCCTGCACATGGCCGGCTAATCTACTCGAGAGCACCTAACACGTCCGACTTCGAACGTCCAACATTGGAACTCTATCCACTGCTGTTTGTCGGCCGGCGTAGGCTATAATGGTGCCTGTGCGACTGATTCCGTCGCCGCATTTTTCCCCAGTCCCTTAATTAATTACCAGGCCAGAGAAATTACGATGTTAGAACACGGCTCTCTAGAAACAGAAGGCGTTGATGAGCTTCAAGCCCACCGCAACGCGATGCGCCACTCGGCCGCCCACGTGATGGCCGACGCTGTATTGAAATTATTCCCAGAAGCCAAGATGGGCATCGGCCCGCCCATCGAAAATGGCTTTTATTACGACTTTGAAGTCTCCCGACCATTCACTCCAGAAGACCTCGAAGAGATCGAGAAACTGATGAACGAGACTATCAAGGGCGGCTTTGCCTTCCAACGAGAAGACCTTAGCCGCGCCGACGCCGAGACCATGTTCTCTGATCAACCCTACAAGATGGAGTTGATCGAAGGCCTGCCCGACGACGCAGTAATCTCGATCTATCGCCATGACGAATTTGTTGACCTGTGCCAGGGCCCCCACGTGCATGCCACCGCCGACATCCCGGCGATGAAACTGCTCAGCGTGGCCGGCGCCTACTGGC
>DUCU01000041.1:0-17803 GCA_012959605.1 Dehalococcoidia bacterium
CAGCGGCGCTCACACCAAACTCTTCTTCCAGTGCCTTGACCACGTCGGCCAATTCAACCACGTTCATTTGCTTGATTGCGTCAATGATTTCTTCTTTAGTCATGATGTCTCCTCTTTTTACTATCAGGGTGTTTATTGATCAAATTTGTTGGTTAGCTATGAATGGGGATACCGGCGGTTTTATTCCGCGGCTTCCTCATCAGATGTCTCTGCTTTGGGTTCCTCTGAAGTTTCTTCCTCAGCCGGAGCGTCTTCAGCGCTGGCTTCTGGCTCGGCAGTTGCTTCAGGCTCTTCCATGGCTGCTTCTTCGGTGGTTATTTCTTCAGTCGAAGCTTCAGGTGGAGCTTCCGGCTCGGCTTCTGGTGCCGGGCCTTGTTCTTCTAATTGGCGGACCCTTGCCTGCAGCACGTTGTCCAGGGCTTGTATCGGACCGTTCATAACGGTGAGTAGTCTGGCCAGGGGTGACTGCATCTGACCCAATAGCATGGCCAGCAAGATGTCCTTGGATGGCAGCGAGGCTAGTTTGGTCACCTCGTCCGGTGACATTGGGGCGCCGTCGCCCATCACCGCTCCGATGATTGCCAGAGACGTTCCGCCGTCCCGGATGAAATCAGAGAGAATCTTGGCGGCTGCTGCCGGGTCGTCGTACCCAATGGCAACGGCTGTCGGACCCTGAATGATCTCACTGATCTGCGATTTATTAGCTTCGGTGGCGGCCAGGTTGAGCAGCGTGTTCTTGACGATTGTGAAATCTATTCCACCGGCGCGCATGGCCCGGCGTAACAGAATCATGTTGTTGACGGAGATACCAGCATAGCTGGCCGTCAATGTGATACTGCTGCGTTCTAGCCGATCCTTGATGTCTTGGACTCGGTCTACTTTTTGCTGGGTGGGCAAATCAATCCTCCATTTAAACCGTGTTGGGACTTCTGAGTTGGACAATCTCGATTAATCGACCTTATCCAGCAGTTCCCGGTTCAGTTGTCTGTAATAAAAAATCCCTACGCCAAATACGCGGCGTAGGGATTCGGTTATCCGAATTACTGATCGTCGCGCCTGGGCGGGCTGCTTGCGCATTTGCCCCCTTTCGGGGACCCACTGTCTTTGGCGTGTTATTACCTAAGTTGTAAAGACGGGCGCTATGCCCGTTGCCGGACTAATCTGATGACTCTAAGGCCATCAGCGTGGGCAAATCCAACGAAACGCTGGGTCCCATTGTAGACGTTATATACGCTGACCGGAAAAACGGACCCTTCAAGCTATCCGGACGCTCTCTAACGATGGCGCTGGCCAATGAGGCCAGGTTATCTACCAGTTGATCGGCGGTGAAGCTGACCTTGCCCACTGATGAATGAATGATGGCCGTTCGATCGGTCCGATATTCAGTCCTGCCGCCTTTGGCTTCTTCTACTGCTCGGGCCATGTCTTGCGGCTGCACCATAGTGCCGGAGCGGGGGTTGGGCATCAGCCCTTTGCGGCCTAGAATCCGGCCCAATTTACCAATCTTGGGCATGATTTGCGGCGTGGCCAGGCCAACTTCAAAGTCGTCCCATCCAGCTTCAATCTTCTCAATCAGGTCGTCTTCGCCAACAAAGTCAGCGCCGGCGGCCCGTGCTTCTTCCGCACCTTCTGAACCGGCAAAGACCACTACTCGGATAACCTTGCCTAGTCCGTGGGGCAGGCGACAAATGCCGCGAATCATCTGATCGGCGTGTCTTGGGTCAACATTGGTCCTGATGTGGAGTTCTACTGTCTCATCGAATTTGGCTGTGGATACTTCCTTGAGAAGTTCCATGGCCTCCTTCGGCTCATAGTTCTTTTCTAGGTCTACCTTTTCTGCCACGGTACTAAACCGCCGACTGTGCTTGACCATGGTTGCTAATCTCCTACTTCAATGCCCATGCTGCGGGCGGTACCGGCAATGATGGCCATCGCTTCGTCAACGCCACCGGCGTTAAGGTCGGCCAACTTGGATTCGGCTATTTCTTTAAGTTGCTGTTTGGATATTTTGCCGACACTGCCGGCGCGGAACTCGGAGGCACCCTTTTCCACTCCTGCAGCCTTGCGCAACATGTCCGACGCCGGAGGCGTGCGGGTTACGAAGGTGAAGGAACGGTCTTCATAGACGGTCAGGTGCACCGGGACTATGGTGCCTGCCTGGGTGGCCGTCTTGGAGTTGTATTCCTTGACGAAGCCCATGATATTTACGCCGTGCTGGCCCAGCGCGGGTCCGACCGGTGGGGCAGGTGTTGCCTTACCGGCTTCCAGCTGTAGTTTGATGATGGCCCTAACTTTCTTCGCCAACGGGGGCTCCTTTAGTTACGCTTAGGTACGCTCTTATATGTATATGGCCAAGGCTGATTGCCTTGGCTCTGGATAGATTCTAGATTCGTTCTACCTGTAGAAAATCCAATTCTACGGGAGTTTCACGACCGAAGAAGGATACCATAACCCGAACCTTCCCCTTGCCCTCATCCACATCATTGATGATGCCGATGAAGTCCACGAATGGACCCTCCGTGATTCTCACGGTCTCACCGCGCTCCAAGCCAATGCTCACGCGGGTGGGATCTGAATCCACCTGCTTGAGGATGTCCTCCATCTGTTTGTCTTCAAGAGGAACCGGTTTGGGTCGTTTGTCGTGTTCGTCTTCAGTGGACACAAACCCGGTGACGCCGGGGGTGTTGCGCACTGCGTACCAGCTTTCATCATCCATGATCATTTGAACTAGGATGTAGCCTGGGAACAGCTTTTTGCGCTCTGAGCGCCGTTCGCCGTCCTTGAAGACCACCTCTTCCTCAGTGGGAACCAGTACCTCATTGATACGGTCCTGCATATCCAGACTCTGGATGCGCAGGCGGAGGTTCTTCTCTACCAAGTCTTCTTGGCCGGAGTACGTGTGGACGATATACCAACGGGAGTCCTTTGTCTCTTCAGACTCCAATGTATCTTTTGTCGTCATAATGCAATATCCAATGCCTGGTCATGCAGAAATCGGCCACGCCGAAACGCGCAACATATTTCTGCATTAATTCATTCGATTAATCTAGCCCTTGCTTAGGTTTCTCTAGAAGATGACCCGGGCAAAGAGCTCCCCAAATATTCGGTCTAGGCCGCCTAGGAAAAACCCGGCTGCGATGGCCAATACAATGACCACCATGGACAACCGCGCAGTTTCCTCCCGGCTGGGCCAGTGGGATTTTCGTAGTTCCGAGTAGGTTTCTTGAAGGAAAGCTACCGGACCGACTCGTCCGCCACCTGATGGGGCGACGATACGTTGACTGCGTGATGATGCCCTAGCCATGGGCCTCTACCTCACTTCGCGGTGGGTCTTGTGTGAGCGGCACCTTGAGCAATACTTCTTCAACTCCATACGGTTGGGGTCGTTGCGGCGGTTTTTCATCGAGGTGTAATTCCGCTCTCGGCAGTCGCCGCATTGCAGGGTAATGATCTGCCTAACGTCGGCGGTTTTTCTGGCCATGAGTTACTCCATAACCTTGGTGATAACTCCGGATCCCACTGTGCGTCCACCTTCGCGAATGGCGAAGCGCATCTGCTCTTCCAGCGGTACCGGGCTCATCAGTTCAATTTCCATCTTGACGTTGTCCCCAGGCATGACCATCTCAACGCCCTCGGGCAATGTGCAAGAGCCCGTGATGTCAGATGTCCTGATGTAGAACTGGGGCTTGTAGCCGGAGAAGAACGGTGTATGCCGTCCACCTTCGTCACGGCTTAGGATGTAAACCTCGGCTTCAGCCTTGGTATAAGGGTTCATTGTTCCGGGTGCAACCAGCACCTGGCCGCGTTCTACTTCTTCCCGGTCCACACCACGGAGGAGGATGCCGACAGCATCGCCTGCTTGGGTGGTGTCCAGGTTCTTGTGGAACATTTCCAGACCGGTGGCAACGGTCTCACGAACGTCACCCCAGCGAATGATCTCAACTGCGGAACCTACGTTCAGGGTTCCGCGCTCTACACGACCGGTGACTACGGTACCGCGGCCCTTGATACCAAATACGTCTTCAATAGGCATTAGGAAGGGGCGATCGGTTACGCGCTCAGGTATTGGAATCCACTCGTCCATGGCTTTGACCAAATCTACCACGCCTTGAACGTATTCCGGCTCGCCTTCAATGGCCTTCAGGCCACTGACGCGAACGATTGGAGTGTCATCGCCGGGGTAGTCGTAGCGGCTGAGGAGCTCACGAACTTCAAGCTCAACCAGTTCCAGGAGCTCTTCGTCGTCCATCATGTCGCATTTGTTCAGGGCAACCAGAATCTTCGGCACTTCAACCTGGCGGGCCAGGAGGATGTGCTCACGAGTCTGAGGCATGGGGCCGTCAGGGGCGCTAACCACCAGAATGGCGCCGTCCATTTGAGCGGCTCCGGTAATCATGTTCTTGATATAGTCAGCGTGACCGGGGCAGTCAACGTGGGCGTAATGTCGGGTTTCCGACTCATACTCCACGTGGGCAATGGCGATTGTTACACCACGGCTCTTTTCTTCAGGAGCGTTGTCAATGCTGTCCATGTCTAAGTAGTTGGCCAAGCCTTGGTCTGCCAAAACCTTAGTGATGGCTGAGGTCAACGTGGTCTTTCCGTGGTCCACGTGGCCAATTGTGCCTACGTTTAGATGTTCTTTCGAACGGTCGAATTGCTGTTTAGCCATCTCTTAGGTGTCCTCCCTACTACTCTTACTCGGTCCCTGTTGTGTTGTGCGGGCCGATTCTTAAAACTGGAGCCCAGAGGCGGGATTGAACCGCCGACCTCGTTCTTACCAAGAACGCGCTCTGCCGCTGAGCTATCTGGGCTGATAGATTAACGGCTGCCATTTGCCTTTCTATATTGTCCGGCCATTAGACCGGGGACAATCATGATGGTGGAGGGGGCAGGATTCGAACCTGCGAAGCCCTTCCGGACGCCAGATTTACAGTCTGGTGGCTTTAACCACTCACCCACCCCTCCAGGCATAGGAATTTTCGCATAATACGCGGTTGCCACGCAATCGTGGACAGGAGAGAAACTCGCATTTATAGCGAGAGATTGACCCGCCCCGGCTTATGGTGCCGGGTCTGACCGCAACCATGCCGCTGGGAATGGTGCCAGCGAGACTGAATGTTAAAAATCCCAAGTGGGATTTGTGGCTCTTGGTGATTAGTCTGACGGCTATTTACCGCCCACTAAAAATAGCCCCGCATTCGTGGGGCCATTTCGTAACCAAGAATCTATAAGAATTATATAAATTCGGCCCTAGAAAGTCAATCGAATTCACGCCCCAGTTGACGAATTCCGACGTGTTCTTTCCTCTAGGCCGTCATCTTGACGGCGAGTGTGCCGTAATCTACACTTCCAGGCACGGCCCAACGACCTGTTATACCGTCTGTTATCTCTCGTCTCTGGGCATGAATTTCTTCCAATCAAGGACCGAATCAACAGATAGGTGCCCCCGAGTATACCGGGCTCCTGATTTCGGATTCGGCAGTGCAACACCCATGGATATCAAAGATTTCATCAGAGATGTGCCCGATTTCCCAGTGCCAGGTATCCTATTTAAGGACATCACCCCCCTGCTGGGCGATGCCGAAGCCTTTGACTACACCATTGCTCAATTGGTTGAGCGTTATAAGGACACCGAGTTCGATATCATTGTACCGGTAGAGTCACGGGGGTTCCTATTTGGCGCTCCATTGGCCCGGGAACTTGGCAAAGGTATTGTGCCGGTGCGTAAGCCGGGCAAACTACCGGCGGCCACCCTTTCCACTGATTACGTTCTTGAATACGGCACCAACACTATGGAAATCCATGAAGACGGTGTGGAAAAAGGCCAAAAAGTTCTGATACTAGATGACCTGCTGGCCACCGGCGGCACTCTGGGAGCTTCTGCTAAATTGGTGGAGATGACCGGGGGCATCGTTGCAGAGATTGGCGTAATCATCGAGCTTTCTTTCTTAGAGGGTCGCAAAAATCTGTCGAACTACAACGTATTCTCAATGATTCAATACTGATCTGCTCTTAAGTCATAATTTAAGCAATCAAATCGAGCGACCCCAACTGCCGATTGCAGCTTGGGAAACTTAACCTAGAGGAGCTATTTATGGCCAACCAGATAACCGTCGGCAACGTTGAGATCAAATTCGTCTTGGATATGCTTCCGCCGCCTCGCGACCCAGCGGTGATGTTCCCAACCACTGACGCCCACGACTGGGAGCCGTACCACGACGCCCTCGAAGACTGCCAGCTACAGCTGTATTACGGTCATTTTTATTTGCGTAGCATGGGTAAGACCATCATGGTGGACACGGGTATGGGCCCCGGTCCCCATCCCAGCCGAGCCAACCGAACCGGCGACATGCTGAACCAATTGAAGATCTCCGGGGTCAATCCTGAAGATGTGGACCTGGTCTTAATTACCCATATGCACATTGATCACGTGGGCTGGAACATCGATTATTCTGGCTCCGAGCCGAAGCCGACTTTCCCCAACGCCCGTTATTTGGCCCCGCAACTGGATTGGGACCATTTCACCAAACCCGAGTTCGCCAAGGACGCCCCGTGGGTTGCCGAGAACATTCTGCCGTTAGAAAAGATGGGCCTACTTGATTTGATGGGTGATGGCCACGTCGTCAACGACGAGATCAAAGCTATCTCCACACCTGGTCACACACCTGGACACATGGTTTTTGACATCACCTCTCAGGGAGAGAAAGCCATGGTTGTCGGTGACCTGCTCCATAGTAAAGTTCAAATCGAACGTCCTGAATGGACCGCCGGAGTCGACACAGATAAAGCAGCCAGTCAAAAAAATCGTACAATGATACTGGATCGTGCTGAATCGGAAGACATAATCATCGCTGCCGGCCACTTTCACCCAGATGACCACATTGGCAAAGTGATTCGCATGGAAGGCAAACGCTACTGGCAGGTAATTAAGTAAGCACCCACTGCTGGAAAGCGAATTCAAAAAAGGGCAAACGCTACTGGCAGGGGTTTAAGTAAGCAGGCCAGCCGCATATTATTGCGACGGCCTTTTGACACACTCAGGAGATATCGTGAGCCCCGAAGATAGCCCAGAAGAACCAGGAAAAGACCTAGACCAAGCCGCATTGGATTTTAGGCAGAACTATTACGGCCCGGATAATAGTCCGGTGCCTCCTGCCGCCATGGCTGAACTTGCGCCCGAGGTCATGCGCCTTGTGGACTCGGTTATCTACGGCGAGATTTACAACCGACCTGCCGTAGACTTGCAAACACGCAGCCTGTGTACCATTGCCGCATTGGTGGTGTTGGGTCACAGCCCTCAGATGATTAAAAGGCATATATCCGGGGCGCTCCACGTCGGCGTAACCCGAGAGGAAATCTCTGAGATCATCGCCCAGATGGTCTTCTACGGCGGCATGCCGGCGGCGGTCAACGCCTTCCGGATGGCCAAGGAAGCATTTGACGAATCTCCCGACGGTTTAACTCTGGAAGAAGCTTCAGCGCGTCGAGCGGCACGGGCGGAAGCAGAGCCAGATCCGGAAGCGGCAAACACGGTGGAGTACAAGGAAGACAGCGCGGCTTATGGCATCGCTCCCGCGCCTCCCAGGCCAGTACCTGCCGACGTTGAAGAAGAATCACACTTTGACCCGAACGCTGACAACGATGATTTGCGGCCCCGACTGAAGCCCACGGAGCTGCCACCATTAAAGGCCGACCGACCATATAGGCGGCCATCTGACATGAGTAGGAGAGAACGCGATGAAAATAGGTTTCATCGGGACCGGCAACATGGGGAATCCAATGGCCGCCAATCTGATCAAAGCAGGCCATCAGCTAACCGTGCACGACCTGCGACGGGAGGCCGCAACCAATCTCCTAGAGATGGGCGCAAACTGGGCGGACAGCCCAAAGGAGGCCGTCCCGGGCAACGAACTGGTTCTAACGTCCCTTCCAGTACCAAGGGACGTGGAGGCGGTGGTCCTGGGCGAAAACGGAATCCTGGAAGGGGCAAGTGAAGGACAGGTCTTCTTTGACCTTTCGACAAACTCCCCAACAATGATTCGTCGGCTCCATGAAGAATGCGCCGCCAAGGGCGTTACTCTGCTGGACTCCCCGGTAAGCGGCGGCACCTATGGCGCAGCGGCCGGAACTCTGGCTGTGATGGTCGGCGGCGACAAACCGACTTTCGATAAATTTAAGCCGACCCTTGAGGCCATTGGCACCAACGTGATCTACTGCGGCGAGATTGGCAACGGCTCAGTCTGCAAGATTTGCAACAATCTGATGAGCATGGGCACTGGAGTCCTGCTGGCAGAGGCCCTAACTCTGGGCGTCAAGGCGGGCGTCGACCTGGAAACCCTGGCTGACGTCATTAATAACAGCACGGGCGGATCCAAACGACTCAAGGACAAATTCCCGCTGTTCCTCTTTAAGGGTAACTTTGAGCCCGGCTTTGCCACCGCTTTGGCGGCCAAAGACGTTCGCCTGGCCACTGACCTGGGCCGGGAGTACGGCATACCAATGGAACTATCCAACCTGGTGGACCAACGGCATGTTGAAGCGCTATTCAGAGGGTATGGCCCCGAGGACTCGGACGCCGTTGCCAAGATTCAAGAAGAAAAATCAGGTATACAGCTGAGATTGCACGATTAAATAACCCAGGTAAGCAAGCTAGTTGAAACCTGCCCGCAGCATAATTGGGCTTTGACCTTTCCCAAGCTAATTTTCGGAGGGTGAATAAGAATGACAGCCAACGGTATGGAACGATCCAAGATAGTGGAGGCCAGCGACACTATTGAGGCGATCGAAGAATGCTACAGGATGGGCTGGAGCGACGGTCTACCCGTTGTCCCGCCCGTTGACTACAAAGTCAGAGAGATGCTGGAAGCCAGCAGCATGACCGGTGAAGAGGAAATCATCTCACTGGAAATGAGGAACCGGGTACTCACATCTGAGAACGTGGCCGCCAACGCCGTCATGGCCGGCTGCCTCCCGGAATACTTCCCGGTCTTGACCACCACGCTGAAGGCCCTGGAAGAAGAGAAGAACTTCGTCCACATGGCTTCAGCTTCAACCAGTTCGCCAGCGATACTGATGGTCTTAAACGGACCGATTAGAGACGAGATTAAAGCCAACTATCGAGACGGTCTGCTCGGCCCGGGTAACCGCGCCAACGCCGTTTTGGGTCGGGCCATCCGCCTTTGTTTCATGAACGGCTTTGATGCCAGACCCGGCACGCTCGATCGTGGCACATTGGGCAACCCCGCCAAATACACGCTCTGTTTCGCCGAGAACGAGGAAGACTCACCTTGGGAGCCGATGCACGTTGCCCGGGGCTTTAAGAAAGAAGAAAGCACAGTAACGGTGGCAGTGGCCTATAACCCGGTCAACGTCAACGCCGCCTACGGCCACACTGGCGAGTCGGTTCTCATGGCCATCGCCGATACCCTGAAGTCCGCTTCCATGGCCTTCCGGTTCCCATCTCAGTGGGTGCTAGTCATCGGTCCGGAACACGCCATAACCCTCAATGAAGATGGCTGGACTCGCAGAGGCATTCAGGAATACATGATGGAGAATGCAGTTCGCCCACAGAGCGAGTTGATTCGACTGGGTATCGCCCAAGGTCCGGAGCGCGAAGGCGACGACAAGATACTCCGCCGGTGCGCCCAGGACCCGGAAGACATCCTGGTATTGATGGGCGGAGGTACCGGTGGGCGTAACAGTGCAATCATCGACACCACCCGCTTCAAGATTAGGACCCGAGTTATAGGAACCTAGGTTTAAAACCCGAGCGGGGATTGGCTGCAGAGGCAAAAGAGTTTGCCATTATCTAGGACTCGGATTCCTTGTATAATGCATCTTGCGGTGTATTATTAGTGCAACGAAAATCAATCCTTATCCATATTAACCAATATTAAGAAAAAGTCTGGGAGGAATCATGGCTGAAACCGTCGAAGTAAGAAACATGAGATTAGTTAATCCCACTGGAACATCGCTATCATCTGGTGATTTCCAGTTAAACGACCGTCCCGACACGCTTTCGGGCAAAACCCTGGGGCTGTTGGAAAACTCCAAGGCCAACTCGGACAAGGTCCTGCACATTTTGGGCCAGATGCTGAACGAGAAGTATGACCTCAAAGACATTGTCTACTTCAACAAACACTCTGCATCACTTCCCACTAAGCCGGACGTGGTCCAAGACATGATTAACAAGGTGGACATTCTAATCACCGGAATTGGTGATTGAGGCTCGTGCAGTTCGTGCAGTGTGCATGACGGTATCGAGATGGAGCGCCTGGGCCTGCCCACAGTGTCAATCATCACCCATGTGTTTAACAACACCGCCAAAGCCATGACCCGCATGATGGGTGTGCCTGACTTCGAATACATCGTTGCAGAGCATCCGCTCTCCAGCCTAACCGACGAACAGTGTCAGGAACGGGCCGAGACCTTGTTCCCCGATGTGGAGCGAATTCTCGTAGGGAGCGCCGCAGCCAAAGAGGACTAACCAGTCCTAGCGGTAAACCAAAGCGAATGAAAAGGCGTTCCGGTTAATCCGGGACGCCTTGTTAATTTGTCTGGATTCGTGTGGGTTCAGTCTTTTGATTCTTTCATGGCCATTACACTACCAATCGCTGTACCCACTGCTATTCCAATAGCGATCCAAATCCCGACATTGTCGGTCAGCGCACCAATAATCGATCCGATAATGGTTCCCATTGCCATTCCAAAGCCAACGAGATTCCTTTTACCTTCTAACAATATGCGACCTCTTCATACGAATCTCCAACTTGCTGGGAACCCTTAATCACCGAATTAGCTATTATCACATTCCTAATCTGAGGGTTGGTTTCCGGTTGAATCGACTTTGTGCCTGTGGTACGATTTTGCATGGATTGTTACTGATTTCACGAACTTTTCACTGGCTGTTAAATGCCAGGCAAATTCGCCGTGATTTCGACCCTTCCGAACCCTTCCCAAGCCCGATTAATCAGGAGCCCAAACCATGAGTGGGCTAGTACAGCGGATCCACGACGCGGTCTATGGCCAGACCCAGCCAACTGTCACTGTATTGTCTTCTCTACTAGCTGTAGAGGATGAATTGGGTTACATACCCAAAGAGGCGCTGGAATTCGTGGCTGAATTCTCCAATGCCACCGTCAACGACGTCTGGGCAGTCGCCTCCTTTTACCCCAACTTCAGATTCGATCCTCCCGCAGAACACGTTGTTGACGTTTGCTGGGGAGCGTCCTGCCATCTGGTGGGAGCAATGAATATCTTCAAGTCGGTTTTGGAAGCCGCTGGCTTGGACGACGAAGGTGACACTCCTGATAAACGGCTCACCGTTAGGTTTAACTCGTGCCTCGGCGCTTGCTCTCAAGCCCCGGTGATTGCAATAGACCACCATCTGGCAGGCAGGGTTAACCCCGAGTCTGCAGCCAACCACGTAACTTGTCTTCTTCAACAGGACGGTCATGGCAAGTAGCTTTCTAGAAATTGGACTCGAAGCAGGCAAACGCTGGCAGGAACTAACTGCCGGTGAACGGCCTTGGATTCGTATCGGCACCGCCCTTTGTGGCGAAGCTGCCGGTGCATTCGAAGTGGCCGATGCCGTTGAAGCTGCGCTGGAAAGCCAAGGCGTTTCCGCCACGGTCAGCCGTGTCGGTTGCCTGGGGCTCTGTTTCGCGGAACCCATTTTAGACGTACAACTCCCCGGTGGACACCGTATTTTCTACGGAAACGTCGACTCAGAAAGCGTGTCGGAGATCATCTCCACCCACGTTGCCGGTGGAACTCCAATCACTGCGAAAGCCCTGGGTTATCTCGCCCAAGAAGGAAGCACAGCACCGGTTCCTGACGGCATCCCCGACCTGAATAAACACCCCATGAAAGCCTGGGAGAACCGTATTGTTCTCCGGAACGCTGGCAATATTGACCCGCTTGATATCTACCAGTACATCGCCAACGGCGGCTACCAGGCACTGCACAAATCTTTGACTGACCTCAATCGAGAAGAAACACTAAACGAAGTCAAAGCTTCCGGGCTTAGAGGCCGCGGCGGCGCGGCCTTTCCCACGGCCACCAAGTGGAGTTTTTTGGCCGGAAACCCTGCACCTGAAAAATTCGTCCTCTGCAACTGCGAAGAAGGCGACCCTGGCGCGTTCAACGACAAGAACATCCTGGAAAGTGACCCCAATACCCTGGTGGAAGGCGTGATCATCGCCGGGCATGCCACCGGAGCGACCAAGGGTTATATATTCATACGCCACGGCCACAACGGCCCCATTGACCGGTGCCGCGCGGCGGTCGACCAAGCCCGAGAACTGGGTTTCCTGGGCGAGAACATCATGGGCACAGACTTCAGTTACGAGATCGAAATCGCCCTCACGGGTGACTCCTACGTGGCCGGTGAAGAATCGGCCTTGATGGAAGCCATTGAAGGCAAACGGGCCATGCCTCGTTTCAGGCCTCCGTTCCCGGCTCAGGTTGGCCTCTTTGGCAAACCCACCAACATCAACAATGTGAAAACCCTGGCCTACGTCCCGGAGATTGTCTCCAAGGGCGGAGAATGGTTTGCTGGTATCGGCCATGACACCAGCACCGGCACCGTAATTCTCTGCCTGTCAGGCAACCTGAAGTACACCGGGATGATTGAAGTCCCCCTTGGCATGAACCTCAAAGATGTCATCTACGAGGCTGCTGGCGGAATGAAAGAGGGCAAAACCCTGAAGTTCCTCCAGACTGGAGGGCCGTTGGGCGGCGTCTTGGGCGCTGATAATATCGACGTTTTATTGGACTTTGAAGTCCTACGGGCTGCTGGGGCCATCGTTGGTTCTGGTGGCCTGATTGCTGCTGACGATAGCACCTGTATCGTCGACCTGACCCGGTCACTGATCGCCTTTTGCCAATACGAATCTTGCGGCAAGTGTTTCCCCTGCCGGATGGGCATGAGTCACCTGCTTGAAGTCTTGGAGCGGCTCTGTCGCTTGGAAGGCACAACCGATGACCTGGCCCTGATGCAGAAGATCGGCGTCAATATGCAGGCCGGTTCCCTCTGTGGTCACGGACAGCTTGGATTTAACCCTGTATCTTCGGCTCTCCGCTATTTTGGGCCGGAGTTTGACACGCACATCGTGGAACATACTTGTCCCACGGGAACCTGCTTGGAGCCCAGTTATTCTCCCGCGCAATCGCGTCGCTAACCCCAATCGACATATGACCGGCTTAAGGGCGAAAGCCCGGCTGGCGAGATATAGAGGCTGCTGAATGGCCGACGAAATCACAATCACATTTGATGGTAAAGAGGTCAAGACTCAACCAGGTAAGATGGTATTGGAAGCAGCCATTGATGCCGGGGTCTACGTCCCCTACCTGTGCTATCACCCTGGGATGAAGTCCTACGGCGCCTGCCGCATGTGCGTGGTCAGCGTGGAAGGCCAACGTGGCTTCCCTGCCGCCTGCACACTGCCGGTGGCTGACGGCATGAAAGTCCAGACCGAGTCCACCGAGGTTAACGACCTGCGCAAGTCGGTTATGGAAATGCTCATTGCTGAGCACCCCAGCGGCTGTCTCACTTGCCACCGGATCGACATATGCGGTCCCACTGATGTCTGCCTGCGTCACGTTTCGGTCAATGACCGCTGCGTTACATGCCCCAAGAACGAACGCTGCGAACTGAAAGACACTGTTCGCTACCTGGGTATGGAACTGGAATCGCCACTGAAGTACAAATACCGGCAGATTCCCCTGGAAGTGGCCGACCCCTTCTACGACCGAGATTACAACCTGTGCATCGTCTGCGCCCGGTGCGTCCGCGCCTGTGAAGAACTGCGCGGCGACGATGCCATTGCCATGACTGAACGCAGCGGACAGGCTCTGGTGGGCACGTCCTTTGGCACGTCCCTCTTGGAATCGGGCTGCGAGTTCTGTGGGGCTTGTATCGACGTATGCCCGGTGGGTGCCCTGGTCGAACGCGACCACAAATGGGACAAACCACGCACGGTAGAGCGGTCAATCTGCCCGCTATGCCCGGTGGGTTGTCAGATGAACATTGAGTACGACGGCGACGGCGTGTTGATTCGCGCAATACCAGAGATCAACTCTCCGGCCAACCACGGCCAGGCCTGCTTCAAGGGCAAGTTTGGCCTCCAGTTTGTGAACGACAAGAGCCGGTTGCACAAGCCTTTGGTTCGTCGCGACGGCCAACTTTTGGAAGCCACCTGGGACGAAGCTCTAGAAGCTGTGGCTGCCCGATTAGCCGAATATTCTGGTGAGTCGTTCGCGTTTTTGACTTCGCCAAACAGCACCAACGAAGAACTATATCTGGCCCAGAAGTTTGCTCGGACGGCCATGAAGTCCAACAATGTGGACCAGACATCAAATACCCAGCCTGACTTGATACCAGGTCTGGAACAATCTCTGGGCTACGCCGGAGCGACCAATCCCATCTGGGACCTGGAACAATCCGGCTGCATCATAGTATTCAACAGCAACGTAACCGAAGAGCACAACGTGGTTGGCGTGCCCATCAAGCGGGCTGCTCGTAAGAGCACCAAACTGGTGGTAATTGATTCCCGCGAAGTGGAGTTGACCCGCTACGCACACGTATGGCTACGGCCAGCGCCCGGTACTGAGCAACTGCTGCTGGGTGGACTCCTTAAATCGGTAGTGGACCAAGGCTTCCAGAAAGCCGAATGGCTGGCTGAGAACTGTGAAAGCCCGGCTACCTTGTTGTACGCCTTGAGCGCCTTGGACCTGAGCGACATCTCCAGAATCACCCAGGTGGACACGTCAGATATCGCCGAGGCTGCGAGGCTCTACGGTGAAGCCGACGCTAGCGCCTTGGTCTACGCCCTGGATAACATTGAACAATCTCAGGCTAGAGATTGTGTTTTGTCATTGGTGAACCTGGCATTGGTGACCGGAAACATTGGAAAAATCGGCGCGGGGATTTACCCCATGCGGCAGGGAGCCAATGAGCAGGGAGCATCGGATGTGGGTTGTGTCCCCGACCGGCTGCCTGGATACCGCCGTGTCTCCAATGGCGAAGACCGTCAGGCCCTTGAGGCTCTTTGGGATACGTCCATTCCAGATGTGCCCGGACTGGGGTTGACCAACATCATTGAGAGCGCTGCTGCTGGTCAGATTAAGTCAATGTTCCTGATTGGCGATAGCCCTAATTTCACCAACGGAAAATTGGGAGACGGACTGTCTGCCCTGGATAAACTTGAATTCTTGGTGGTCTGCGACTCCTTCATGAGCCCGACCGCCCAGCGTGCCGATGTTGTTCTCCCCAGAGCGACATTCGCTGAGAAAGACGGCACCTATACGAACCTGGAACGCCGTATACAGCGGCTGAAACCGGGTCGGAAACTCCCAGAGGGAGGTGCCCGCCCTGAATGGCAGGTCATCTGCGACGTGGCCCACAAGATGGGAGCACCCGGCTTCACACAAGCGTCACCCTCTGAGACAATGGATGAAATAGCAAGAGTTGCGCCCATGTACGCCAACGTCTCCTACCGGAACCTAGCAAACCAGGGCGGACTTGTTTTCAAGACGGACTTGAAGAGTCCTCAGCCAACCCAGATGCTGTACGCCAGCCGGGAAGACTTGGGGCTGCAGTGGCCCGTTGATAATAACGGCAAGGGCACAGGAATCTTGTTTGAAGACGGCTTCAAACTACGCAGAGCAGAGCCCATCACACCGGCTTTTGTCTCGGCGGAAAATGCGTCCGATATAGATTTCCCGCTCTGGTTTGTGCCGGGGCGTGTCCTGCTCCAACAGGAACGGGACATAAACATAGTCAAGGGTCGCGCCAATACCATCCAGCGGGATGAATTGGTTGAACTGAACCCAGCCGACGCCGCTGCAATGTCCATCGAGGACGGCGGCAAGGTGATGGTTGAGATGAACATCGGACGACTCTCGGGCCTGGCCCATATCAATGGAGCGGTGCCTGTGGGCGTTGTAGCCTCCACCGCTCTGTTCGGGCAGCTGGCCGTGAACTTGCAGAGTTCCGAGGAAATGGAACCGGCATCCAAAGTACCTGGACTCGATATTCGCCGAGCCCGAATCAATAAGATCGATTAATACAATTTCGATAAATCTTTGAACGTTGGATTTAAACCCAATTTCCGACAAACAGTGACGAGGGACCAAAGTCACTTGGGAGTAATAATGGTAGAGGTAACATCCACGGGGGTCGGCTATCAAGATTTGACCCCAAATCCAGCGTTCCCCACGGCTAAATTAGTGGAACGCCGACAAATTGCAGAAGACCTAATGGTTATCAAATTAGAGTCGTCCGAACCATTTAAGTTCAAACCCGGCCAATACTGCACCCTGGGCCTGGGAAAGATCGAAAGAGCTTATTCAATCGTTTCGGCTCCCTACGAGAAATACCTGGAAATCTTTGTGGAACTCGTACCGGAAGGCGAACTCACCCCCAAAATGTTTGCTCTGAAGATTGGTGAGTACATGTCAGTCCGCCCCCGAGCCAAGGGCATCTTCGTCCAAGACAAGAAAGCTCGTCACCACTTCATGGTCTCCACGGTCACTGGAGTGGCCCCTTCAATGAGCATGGTGCGCCAATACCTCCATGACTTGGAAAATGGCGACACAACCGACAAACAGGTTTACTACATCATGTACGGCGCGAGCTATGTTGGCGAACTGACCTATGATGTCGAGGTTAATGACCTGGCCGCTAAATACCCTGAGATCGTCAAATTTGTGCCTACTATTAGTCGCCCCACTGAGTCCCAAAACGCCGATTGGAAGGGTGTGACCGGCCGAGTGAACAATATAGCTGAAGAGTATCTGGCCAAATTCGACCTGCCCAAGGATGACACCAAGGTCTACGCCTGTGGTCATCCGGGAATGATCGAAGATATCAAAGAGAAGCTGCTGCCGCAGGGCTGGAACTTCATTGAAGAGCGGTTCTGGAAGCCTTAGTCGTTTATTACAATTCACCTCGGGCTCCAACGTCTTAAGGATGGGGAGAGCGGTTCTGGAAGCCTTAGTCGATCACTAATGCTCCAGCCTCTTGGACGGCGAATATTATTCGTTGGCCAAGAGGGCTCACAAGACGCCAGATTGGTAGTAGAATTGCCGGTGTAATCGACCCCTAGGAATTTGTAGGGCAGGGTTGGGTAGTGACGCCGATTCGCAGCCAATATCTCAAGATTAAAGGTGCCCATCCGGACGCCATACTCCTATTCCGGATGGGTGACTTCTACGAGACCTTCGACGACGACGCCGTTCTTTTCGCAAAGGAACTCGAGATTACCCTCACCTCCCGTAGCATGGGCAAAGGCCTAAAAGTGCCTCTTGCCGGTGTTCCGGCCCACTCTCTTGACTCCTACCTCGCCCGATTAATCAAAAAGGGCCACAAAGTCGCTATCTGTGAGCAGATATCCGACCCAGCCACCTCCAAAGGACTGGTCGACCGCGACGTTGTTCGCGTGGTTACCCCGGGCACCGTACTGGAATCAGCGTTGCTGGATCAGAAGTCCAACAACTACCTGGCTGCCGTTTCCGAGTCCAATGGACGCGCTGGCCTGGCCTATATCGACATCACCACCGGCGAGTTCTCCGCCACCGAATTGACCCTCCACGAACTACCACTGGAATTGGAACGCATCGAGGCCGCAGAAGTCCTTGTTTCCAATTTCGATGACCTACCCACCTGGACCGATGCTGCCAGCAATGGAGCGGGTCCACGCTATGAGCTAACACCAGTCGAATCTCGGTCGTTTCATCCGGAAGAGGCTCGAGAGGCGTTGTTGGCCCACTTCGGCATTCTCACATTGGAGTCATTCGGCTG
>DUCU01000041.1:17839-27181 GCA_012959605.1 Dehalococcoidia bacterium
CGCCGCTGGGGCTATCGTCGAATACCTGGCCAGAACCCAAAAGGCAGCCAAACTCCAACTGGGCAATCTGACTATCTACGCCACTGGCACCTTCATGGCCCTGGACTCGCAGACCCGTCGCAACCTTGAGCTATTCTCAGCTGGTCGGAACGACAGCAAAGAACTATCACTGCTGGCGGCATTGGACCGCACCAAAACCCCCATGGGAGGGAGATTGCTGCGCCAATGGTTGGGCCAACCGCTGCTGAACTTGGCGGAACTTGAACAACGACTTGATGCCGTGGACCATTTCTTCCTAGACGGTTTCAAACGAGCCAACGCTATCGCAGCCCTGAACAAGATTTCAGACATGGAACGTATCATTGGGCGAGTCGTGTCGGGCGTGGTAATTCCCAGAGAGTTGATTGCCCTCAAAGACGCCCTATCGGCGATACCCGGCCTGCGCGAGTTGCTCGACTCTCCAAACCTTGATTGGCTTTACAGCCAAGTGATGCCGTTGCCCGATGTTTGTGCCTTGATTGAAGAATCCATCGCGCCAGACCCGGTGGGAGCGGTGGGTGATGGCAACGTCATCAAACCGGGGTTTGCCCCAGAGATGGACGACCTGAAAAATGCGTCCACCAACGCCCGGCAGTTCATCGCGGGTCTGGAACAACGCGAACGAGAGCGCACCGACATCAAAGGCCTGAAGGTCGGCTACAACCAGGTTTTCGGCTATTACATCGAGGTCAGCAAGTCGAATATTGACAAGGTCCCTGAGGACTACATCCGTCGACAAACCCTGACCAACGCCGAACGCTACATCATCCCGGAACTGAAAGAGTACGAATCTCTTGTGCTGAACACCCGGGAACGCCTAGAAGAAGCTGAAAAATCGGTCTACCACCGCATATGCGCCCAACTTGCGGAGTCTGCAGTGGCCATCGGCCGCACCGCTGCGGGTATCGCTCGGTTGGACGTGTTTTCGGGTCTGGCCGATGCCGCTGTGGAGAATAGCTACGTTCGCCCCAAACTGGACATGGGCAATGCGATCCACGTCGTGAACGGGCGACATCCCGTGGTGGAGCGAGTCTTGGACGTTGGGGCCTACGTGCCCAACGACGTTGACCTATCCAATGATGAAACCAGGGTGATGGTGCTGACCGGCCCGAACATGGCTGGAAAGTCGACCTACATTCGACAAGTGGCAATAATCACGCTCATGGCCCAAGTCGGCTGCTTTGTGCCGGCGTCGGAGGCGACTATCGGCCTGGTCGACCGCATCTTCACCAGGGTGGGACTGCAGGATGACCTGGCAACCGGCCAGTCCACGTTCATGGTGGAAATGGTTGAGACGGCGGCGATCTTGAACCAGGCTACGTCCCGTTCTCTGGTGATTCTGGACGAGATTGGACGAGGGACCAGCACTTATGACGGCCTGGCAATTGCCCGGTCAGTCATCGAGCACATCCACAACGACCCGCGACTTGGCTGCAAGACATTGTTTGCCACCCACTACCATGAACTGACCCAGTTGTCGGCGAATCTTCCCGGTGTACGGAACTGCAGCGTCGCGGTCACTGAACAGGGCAACAAAGTGGTCTTCTTGCACAAGATCGTGCCCGGCGGCGCAGACAAAAGCTACGGAGTGCACGTGGCACAGTTGGCCGGATTGCCCCAGGGCGTTATCAATCGGGCCTGGGAAGTGCTCGCTACTCTGGAGAGCGAGAGCGAACAAAACGGCGGGTCTCAAAGTCGTTCTTCTAGGCGAATAAAAGGAGAACCGTCCCAGCAGATGGCGTTGTTCAGCGATGACGGCAGGTTGAAGGGACTGCTCCAAGAATTGGACATCCCGAACCTAACGCCGCTCCAAGCCATCAACAAGTTGTACGAACTACAGAATGAGGTGTCGGAAAGCGGCTAATTTACCCCTATTCATAACACCATTCCGGGTATAAAATACGTCGGGAATTTTGGAGAGTATCGGCTATTTAGGCGTGGCTCCACGATTCTGACGCAGATTTGGAGGCCAATTTGAATCAGACCGTTGAGTTTTATTGGTGGCCCCGTTGATCTACCTGCCGCAAAGCAAGGGAGTTACTCTTGCAGAACGGGTTAGAGGTCGTTGATCGGGATTTCTTCAAAGAGACATTCAGCGAAACTGAGATTCGCGAGTTGGCCGCCATGGTCGGCACGGAGAACATCTTCGCCCGCCGTAGCCCCAGCCTTAAGAAGTTGGGTCTGGCCGACAAGGAGCTTTCCGACGACGAAATGGTCAACCTGATGCTTCAGGAACCCAAATTGGTGCGTCGGCCTCTGCTCAAGGTTGGGAACAAACTGATGGTTGGTGGCAGCAGCGCCGCAGTGGAAGCGGCCATTTCCGAAGCTAGTTAAATCATCCAGAATACAGTCAAAAAAATTGACATAAACGGTATATCTGGAACAATGAATATACGGGTTGTCTGGGCTATAATCCTGACCCGTAACAACGATACGACAAATATAGAGGACTAAGAGGGCCCGTTAGCAGCCGATGAATATCTTTTTCGATGTGGACTACACCATCCTTGGGTTGGACAATAGCCTGAGGCCCGACACCAAGGAAACTTTCCAGGCATTATTGGACGAAAATCACAAGATTTATATCTGGTCCGGGATGGGTGAGCGTTGGGAAGTCGTCAACAAATTCGAATTGAACCAATACGTGAGCGGCGTCTACGAGAAGCCAACTCATCACTTCCACGAACGCTTGGAAGAACTGGGCGTGCCATTCGAGCCCGACTTCGTAATCGACGACTATCCGGAAGTGGTCGCAGCTTTTGGCGGAGTATGGGTTCCCCCTTATTTCTTCAAACGCACCGTGGACCAGGAGATGCAGCGCATCTACCGCATAGTCTGCGACTTCGCCGCCACCGGGGGCTCCGAAGACAAGCAATACCGTGCCAAGGGAACCATCGTTCCTCTTTTCTAGGCTCGTTTCTTCGTACTTGTCCCAACACCGGCAATTTTGACCTGACGCTTTGCAGGTCTGGACTTTGTCATGCCCATTAAAGTCCTTCCCCCAGACCTTGCCGCCAAGATTGCCGCGGGCGAAGTTATCGAGCGTCCGGCGTCGGTCGTCAAAGAACTGGTTGAAAACTCCATCGATGCCGGCTCCAGCCAGATAACCGTTGAGATCAACAGCGGTGGCGTGGAGTTGATTAAAGTCACTGATGACGGCCACGGTATCCCTTCAGACGAAGTGGCGGTTGCCTTTCAGCGGCACGCCACTAGCAAGATCTCCAGCCAAGACCAACTGGACGCCATCGCCACCCTGGGATTTCGCGGCGAGGCCCTACCAAGTATCGCTGCTGTCTCACGCATCGTCATCACCACCAGACAACCGCTGAACCCCGGCGGCTTCCGACTGGCAATGGACTGGGGCGAACCCGAATCGTCCGGCGCTCACGGCTGCCCCACCGGTACTGGTGTGGAGGTTTCAGACCTGTTTGGAAACCTGCCAGCTCGGCGCAAGTTCCTTCGGTCTACCTCCGCAGAGACCTCTCGAATCCAAGAACTGGTCAGCCGTTACGCGTTGGTCTTTCCCAGCGTTCGGTTCCAGTTGATGGTTGATGGCAAGATTTCACTCACCAGTCCGGGTAACGGCCTGCCTCGGGAAGCGCTGTTGGCGGTGTACGGTCCGCAGGCAGCCACGGCAATGCTGGAGATACAAGAGGAAAACCCGGAGACTGGCTATCAGGTGGACGGATTTGTTAGTGCACCCAGCCTATCTCGTGCAAACCGCAGTTACATGACCTTCTTTGTGAACCGACGATGGGTCCAGAGCCGGATGCTCTCCTACGCGGTCGAGGAAGCGTATATGGGCCTGTTACAGGTCAAACGCTATCCTATTTCGGCCCTGAATATAATCATCCCCTATGAGGACGTGGACGTTAATTATCACCCGTCCAAACGCGAAGTGAGGTTCAGGGAAGAGAGCAGGGTGTTTTCCACGGTACAGCGTGCCGTGCGGGCGGTGCTGGTGGCTGATTCGCCGGTGCCTTCGTTGGCGCCGCCACCGGGATCGGATTATCAAACTGAAGTGCCCACTTCGTTCTTCCCTCGGAGTGCCTTTGGCGGAGTGCGCAGAGGCGGCGGCATGCCTGATTATCCGGCGGTACTCGCCACTGGGCCGCAGAACTTAACAGAACCTGGCCAAGCAGCCCCGCCTTTGAAGGTTGTGGGACAACTGAAGCTCACCTACATCGTTGCAGAAGGGGCAGTTGGGATGATCTTGGTGGACCAACACGCAGCCCACGAGCGGGTGCTGTTTGACCGCATCTGCGCGAAGAAAGGGGAGCAGGAACCGCAGTCCCAGCCCTTGCTGGAACCGATTTCAGTGGAACTGTCCCCTGCACAAGGCGACACTTTGAGGAGCAACCAAGAAGAACTAGAACGGTACGGCTTCTCGTTTGAGCCGTTTGGCGACGGGAGCTATCTGTTGCGGGCCGTGCCGGTCATCTTTAGTGACGGCGATCCAGCCAAGTCGCTGTTGGACGTTCTGGATATGACAGCCTTTGAGGGGTTGGTGCGGCAGAAAGAGGATGTGACGGCGGCATCGATAGCCTGCCATGGGGCCATCAGAGCGGGGAAGTCATTGACGGAGCCGGAGATGGTGGCGCTGTTGGAACAATTAGAAGCAACGCCCAATCCACATACTTGCCCCCACGGGCGACCAACAATGGTACATTTCAGTTCCATGCACATGGAACGGGAGTTTGGCCGCCGTTAGCCGGTCCGGGTGATTGTAAAATCCCTTTCCCCGCGCTAGGGGAAGGCTAGGATGGGGGCACTCTCCCGAATTCAGGTCTTTTCCAAAGACTAGGAGCGGCGGGGGTCTTTGCGGGGATCAGATGCCGGATGGAAGATGGAGTCTTCACCGGGGAATTCCTGGGTGGCAACCTTTTGTTTGTTGGAGCGAATGCCCAGCATGCCAAGCGGCCCGCCGACAAGTGCCAGAGCGGCGGCGCCCAAGCCCATCTTGGCTAGGAAGCTGCGGCGAGTCTGGCCCGATTTCTGTTGTGGTTCAATCTCGTTGCCCAAGGTTTTCTCCTACCGGTAAGCCCAGATACGGGCTGTTGTTGCCTTGTATTCCCCCATAAATCCAGGGACAGATAGATTGTACAAGACGGGTGGGGATTTGCAACACTGCGCACGGCGTTAAATTGCCGATTTTCCGCACAGTCTCCAGTCAGTTCTAACTAGTCTCAGCCTAATCAGAGGCGTCGTCCAGTACCATCTGGGCCACCTGGAGGCCCATACGCACCGAATAATTGGTGCCACGGTCTTCGGGATATATCTGTGTGGTATTGGCCAGGTACAGGCCGCTGAGCGGCGTGCGGTGCTCCGGTATACCGGCCTCGTAGTTGGTACCAACTATGGGCTGAGCGCCGTCCAATCGGTGATGGTGATATTCAATGACCCACGACCGATCAAAGTCGGGGTTGATCTTCTGCAGGTGGGGCACGAACAAGTCCATTAAATCTTCGGCAGACATCTCGTACAACTTGCTGCCCCGGTTGGGGTAATTACTGATGTAGAGGATGTGCTTCCCGCCGTACAAGTCTTTGTCAATCATATTCGTGTGTTCAATCAGGGCGACGAACGGCATCGTTGGGTCGGCGATGTTCATCCAATACTTGTTGGTGAAGGGTCGGTCCATAACCAGCACCATCAGCACTGCCGACAGGTAGTTGATGCCCTCAAGTTTTTCGGTGTATTCCTGAGGCATTGGCGGAGCTAGTCTTGTGAAAACGTACGAAGGCGTGGTGGCAATGACGGCATCATATTCCCTTCGCTCCGGTTCGCCGCCATCGATCTGCACTTCCAAAGTGGTGGCCGAGCCATCGGATTCGACTACCTTGGACACGGACGAAGATGTGTGTAGCTGCCCGCCCTGCCGGACGATATGCTCAGCCAGGACGTCAATTACCTCGCCGAAGCTGCCCATGGGGTAGCCCAAACGCTCAATCTGACCAGCCCCTTTTCTCGAGGCCACCCGCAGAGTAACTTTGTTCCAGATCCAAGTCATACCAATCTTGTCGTGGTACTCCCCGAACTTGCCTCGCAGCAGCGGCTCCCAGATGACTTCGTAGCCTTTCTTCCCCATGTGACTGGTCAGCCAGGCTTGTGCAGTTACGCCTTCGAATTTCTTATACGATTTGGTCTTTTGGAGTATCAGTGTCCAGAGTCCAACCCTGATTCGGTCTAAAATCGGCAAAGGTTTGAACAATAAGAGGTCTCTCGGGTTGGCAAAGTCCCAGATTTTCCCACCGTGGTAGAAACCGACACTGGACTGGAGCCATTCAAGTTTGTCGCCCAGTCCTAACTCTTCAATAAGCTCTGTGATGCTGGTGTCACTGATGAACAGATGGTGATAACCGCGCTCGAGACGGCCACCAAACACGTCAAAGGTTGAAGCCTGGCCGCCAAAGAATGGAGCGACCTCAAAGACCTCCGCAAAGTGGCCTGCTTTTGTCAGATGATGGGCAGCAGCCAGTCCCGCCACGCCGCCGCCGATGATACCAACTCGCATCAGTCGTCTTCTGCGACGGTTTCGCTGGCTAAACCAGTTATGGTTTCCAGACTACCGGCTCGGCTGGAAGAGCTAAGACCACGTAGAGATAGATTGCCCCTCCAGAGCAGGGCCAGGCCTACTAGGTTTACCGGCAGCCAAAGGGCTATGAGATGGACAAATCCGCTATAGGCTCCAGCCAGGGAAGCGCCGACTCCCAGCGCCGCCAGTGTCTGCTGGGCAACTATCTCAAAAGGTCCGATGCCGCCGATAGCACTTGGCACCGAGGTGGCCAAGTTAGAAGTTGCGGTCAATAGCAGCACCACCAGTATCAGCACGCCCACCGAATCGAAATGGTAATCGATGCCAAAGGAGTAAGCCAGCATGAAATACATGGAGCCTTCCAGCAGCCACACTGGCAAGGAATAGACGAATAGTGATAGGTGCTTTGTAGGCGAATTCAACACCGCGAGCCCAGTGACAAAGGTCCAAAATAGACCTTTGATCTTGGGTCGAATACCGGCTGGGAAAATGTTCAACCACCCTTCCATCCGGTTGGCAAAGGCTGGGGAACTGCCGAGCAGCGTGAAGATTGCCAGCAACAATGCGAAAGCCAAAATTGCAGCGATTAAGAAGATGAAACCAGCAGTCCGGGAGACATCGGATGTCCCATCGAATACACCCAGCAGCAGCAGCCAAGGGGCGGCTAGTACTGCAAAGGCGAGGAGTGTAATGCCGTCATAGACACGCTCTACGGCGATGGTCGCTAACGCTGAGCTGGTGTTCAAGTTCTCTCGCTGAGCCAGGTGATAAGACCGGACCAACTCGCCCAACCGCACCGGCAGCAAATTATTGGCCATGTAGCCAATTATCACCACGGGATAAAGGCGGCGCACCGGTATGACTCCCATGGGCGCCAGCAGAAACTGCCAGCGGATAGCACGAAACAACACAGCAACAAAATAGACTGCAATCGACGGTGCCAACAGAAAATAGTTGGCGTCTTTGAGGGAGTCTTTAAGATCGCTGAGGTCTACCTGGTAAAGAAGCAGCAGCAGCAACCCGACGCTGACCGACCCTCCCAACCAGAATTGCCATGTCTTGGAGAACAACTGCAAGGTACCTTCTAGGTTATTGAACCAAATCAATCAACTGTGATCGATGGGCTACTGGATCAATTGGCTAATCGAGTATGTCTATCCATGAGCTAGCCTTGAATCAGTATACCCGTGGCTTGAAATCTTGAATATCGTATCTGGGTGCGCCTGTGGGTACTCAGCGATCTTGGGCAAGTTCAAAGGTGTAATAGTCGCCGGTGAACCAGTCCTGCTTCAAGTCTCTGAATATCCAATAACCAAGGGCGTTTCGCCAGGCCCCTCGGCTGCTGACCACGTCCTTGAAGAACCCCAAATCCTTCTCGATCTCGTCGCGCCACGCCTCATCCTGGCGGGCTTCTGCCGGGCGACGGTACGTCTCCGGAAACCAGAGCAGGCTGTGCATCTTCTCGCTCTTGGTGTACTCAAGCAATTCAGTACCCCGACGACCAGCGTGGTCTGAGTTCAGTATCAGCGACGTTGGCTGGAACTCGTTATTCGTAGTTTTGGTCTCCAAGTCATTACAGCTTTCATTCCAGCCGTCGTCCGACTCCCGCTTGAAGCAAGTGAACCGCAGAAGTTTGCCAGCTTCGGCGTTCCGGACGTACCACTGAAAGGGATACCAGATGTCGTAATCAATTTCTACTGCACGTCGCGGCGACAACGGGTCTTTCAACAACGGATCGTTCGCGGCGTTGGAGAATATTCTGTCTTGAAGGTCAGTAAACGTTTCTTGGAGGTCTGATCCGCCCTGAGCATAGACCAGAATCTCGCGGTTGGAATCGTCAAAGGTGTAACTCGCCCGGAGCGCGCTCCAAGTGCCGAATCCCAACAACAGAACTGCCACACCAAGGGCCGCCAGAGCGCCGCCTTTGGCAGAAGACGATATTCGAATCAAATAGGCGGACATTGCCATGACCACCACCGAACCAGACAGCACCGCGCAATGTTGTGCCGTTAGACCGGAATTGTCATCGGTTCCTCCGGTGTAGGCGTAAATGAAGAACAGTCCGCCCAAAACTGCTGCAGGCACCAACAAGAACGTACTTGCCGACCCGCGCCTGAATACTCGGTTCCATCTGACTGACTCCACCAATTCGCCAAGGAATTTAGCTGACAGAAATACCAAAGGAAGCGTGATATTCACCAGCAGCCAGGGCATTTTTTCGCTGGCTATGGTGTAGGCCAAGAATGTGGCAGCGGCCCAGATAGTCAGTGCCAAACCCAAGATGTCGCCGCGCTTGAGGGAATAAATCGCGCCGGCGATGCCGAAGACTAGCGGTAGCAACTCATATACCGGCAGTCCCACAAAGTAGTAGTACCAGGGTTGGTTGCCCCGGGCCACGTCCTGCTGGGCAACCCAGTAACCCATGCCCTGCCATGACCCACTGAAGACCCCCGCCATCTGCGTGTACAAGGTGGTGTAGAGGGCGGACCAGATGAGATAGAAGATACCGGCGCAGATCAACCATGGCGGTCCTAGCCAGCGGATTCCCAAGACCGCCGAAAGGATGATCGTTCCGGAGAGCACGCCAAGAGCGAGAACGTAGTTCATGGGCAGACCACTGGCGGCCGCGCCAATGGTCACCTGGCTGGGCAGAATCCCGTTTACGATTGCGTCCAGGTCCACCACCGGAGTGAATAAAACAGCATAGAGGGAAGTTAGCAACGCCGGGACGAATAACAACAAAGTGCTTCGTTGGAACGGATATTTGT
>DUCU01000042.1 GCA_012959605.1 Dehalococcoidia bacterium
AAACTTCCTGATTTTTGTTGGTGATATATCGCCGTTGGGCGTGAAAAAACTACATTCCAAACCTACCAAAACGGCTGATAAACTATAGCACAATCAGGGTTTCACGGCGGTGGGGTTGATAGTGCTCAGTCTGCTTGACCCGACTGTCACCACAGGCTAGGATAGGCGCTGACCCGCACCCTACGGAATCTCCCATTTCCTGACTGGATTTCAAATCGCTTGAACCAAGCTCCAATAGTAACGAAGGCTCCGTAAACTAGGTTTATTTAAAGGGCCAGCCGACCAACAGTAGTCCGGCAGCCCAATATCCAATGCCTAACCCCTGAGAGGTAACGACATGTTTTTAATGCGGTTCACCGAACGGGCCTACACCAGCTACACAGAAGAAGCTGTCAGAAACAGTCCCAATCAAGCGGTGCGGCTAACGTTCTCCAACAAAAACTTTGACCCGCAGATTGGCGCTCGCCAGTACAACGAGTACCTGGATGAGTACGAGTACTGCGAAGAAGTAGGGTTCGATGGCCTGATGCTAAACGAGCATCACAACACGCCCACCTGTCTGGGCGCCACCATGAACCTGGAAGCCGCCATCCTGGCTCGCAACACCAAAAAGCCCAAGATAGTTTTAATGGGCAATCCGCTACCCACATTTGAAAACCCGTTACGAGTGGCTGAAGAAATAGCAGAAATAGACATGATCTCCAACGGTAGAGTGGTGTCTGGCTTCGTCCGTGGCACCGGCGTGGAAAGCCTGGCCGCGAACATCAACCCCCTCCACAACCGGGAACGGTTCGAAGAAGCCCATGACCTGATAATCAAGACTTGGACCACCCCGGGCCCCTTCCGCTGGGAGGGCAAGCACTACCACTTCCGGGTGGTTAACCCGTTCCAGATGCCCCTGCAAAAACCCCATCCCCCGGTTTGGATACCAGGACTGGGCAGTCCGCAGACCCTCGTCTGGGCTGCCGAACGAGGCTACCCCTACATCTACCTTGAGACCGACCCTCAAGGCACCCAGGACATGATTGAAATCTACACCGAAGCAGCCCGGGAGGCTGGTTACACACCAGGCCCGGAGAACTTTGGCTACCTGTGTCGGATCCACGTGCAGGACACCGATGAAAAAGCTTATGAGTCGGCCAAGGGCTTCTTGACCGGCAACGTTGGTGTGGGCCGGGTGCCCGTGCCCAAAGACTACATGCTGCCGGTGGGCTACGGCGGCAACCGCAACGACCCCAAGATTGCCAAATACCTGGGCCGAATCCGCAAGGATCCGTTCCTTGGTCTGGGCCTTGAGACAGCGTCTTATGACGATATTCTGGCCTCCAACCGCTGGATCGTGGGCAGCCCTGAGACCGTTGTCAGAAAGCTGCGTGAGGTCTTATCAGTCATCCGACCGGGCATCCTGGGCGTCTGGACCAACGATGGTGACACCACCCACGCCGACACAATGCGTTGCCTGGAACTGATGGGACAAGAAGTTCTGCCAGCTCTCCGCGAGATCGGCAAGGATTTAGAACTAACAGACCCATTTCAGAAGGCCGCAGCCGCGGCGGCCTAGCTGACAGCTATCAGCGATCAGCTTTAGTGTTGAACGCGAAAATACATCCAAATAGCCAAAATATAATATGCCGGTCTAGCTCGGCAAAAAGGCTGATAGCTGTTCGCTGTCAGCTATCGACCTCCAAAGGAGATACAAATGGTTGCTTTCACAGAAGAGATAGTGGATGTTGGCGGTACCAAGGTCCACACATTAAAGGGCGGTACGGGCGAACCCTTATTGGTGCTCCACGGCGCCGGCGGCAACAACGGATGGCTAAAATCCATTGACGCCTTAGCTGACAAGTACACGGTCTACTACCCCTCCCATCCCGGCTACGGCGAGTCAGAAAGGCCCGACTGGCTGGAGACCATACCGGACATGGCTGCCTTCTACACCTGGTATCTGGAGACACTGGGACTGGAAGGTATCCGCGCCGTTGGGTTCTCAATGGGCGGATGGATCGCCTCTGAGATTGCCGCCACCTGCGGCCACTCTTTCAGCAAATTAATGCTGGTGGGATCAGTCGGCATCAAACCCAACGTGGGCGAGATTGCCGACCTGTTCATCATCAGCCCCGCCCAGGTGCTAGACCTGATGTTCCACGACCCCAGCCAGGCCCCCGAGTACCAGGCGGTCTACGGCCGAGAATTCACCCCGGAAGAAATGATGGTTGCTGAGGGCAACCGAGAGATGGCCGTGCGCCTCTGCTGGAAGCCCTACATGCACGACGCTCGACTGACCAGCCTGCTGGCCAGGGTCAACATCCCCACCCGCATGGTCTGGGGCAAGAACGACCAAATAGTCCCCGTGGAATGCGGTGAAATGTTTAACAAAGCCATCAAGGGCTCTGATCTAGTGGTCATCGACAACTGCGGCCACTCTCCCCAGGTAGAAAAGCCCGACGAGTTCATCAAAACCGCCCTAGATTTCTTGGCCTAAAAAGCTAATAGCTAATCGTCCTGATTCCATCGAGACTGACAGCTTTCTCCAAGGAGAAAACATGAGCCTAGACGTTTATTACTTCACAGAGATGCCCTACCACTACATCGACGATGAATTGGCGGAACAGTGGCCGTCTCTGCGACTAACCTTTCCCAATAGCTACTTCGACCCCAACAAGGCCACCGACCTCTTCAAGCGGTATCTGGACGAGTTCCAATACGCCGAAGAGGTTGGGTTTCAGGGGTTGATGATCAACGAGCACCACAACACTCCATCCTGCATGGACGTTGAGGTGAATATCACCGGCGGCATCCTGGCCCGTATGACATCCAAGGCCAAGATTTTGATGCTGGGCAACATGCTGCCAACGTCAGATAACCCACCCAGACTGGCCGAAGAGATTGCCATGCTGGACGTGATTTCCGGTGGTCGTATCGTCTCCGGCTTCGTCAGGGGTATCGGCATTGAAAGCTGGGCCAGCAACACCAACCCAATACACAACCGGGAGCGGTTTGAAGAGTGTCACGACCTGATAATCAAGACCTGGACCACACCCGGTCCCTTCCGCTGGGAAGGCAAGCACTACCAATACCGGGCGGTTAACCCGTGGATGGTGCCGGTGCAAAAACCTCATCCTCCAGCTTGGGTTCCTGGAACCGGAAGCCCCGAGACGGTCGAGTGGGCGGTCAAACACCGCTATACCTACGCCGCATTTCTGACTGAGTTAAGCAGGGCCAAAGAGTTGTTCGGCTCGTACCGTGATCAAGCCGCCCAAGCTGGCTGGGAAGCGGGACCAGACAAGTTTGCCTTCATGATCTGCGCGCACGTGAACGAGACCGATGAGAAAGCTCAGGAATCCGGCAAGGCTTTCATGTGGCGCATGGGACATCCGTTGAAGGGTCCCAGAGAATACTGGGCACCTCCGGGCTACTTCTCGCAGGCCGGTGTTGCCGCCAACGCAGCGCGCCGTCAAAAGCCCATGAATCAGATGTCATACGAGGAGCTTCAGGAGCACAACCATCTGGTCGTTGGCAGCCCGGAAACGGTCATCAAGAAGCTACGCCACATCAAAGAGGAACTTGGCATCGGCTCGCTGCTTCTTGAAACCCAGGGCGGCCCGCTCTCTCATGAGGACACCATGCGGTCGATCAAACTCATGGGCGAAGAAGTTATTCCGGCACTACAAGACTAACAACCAACGAAAATTCCTTCTCTTTCTGGGAGAAGGTTAGGTCCGACGAAGTCGTGAGTTATGACTTCGTCGGATCAGTCAGGTTCGCTCAATCGTTTCTTCAAGCCCTCTACTGAAAACCCTATGTCATTCAGACAGGTCTGGACCTCGGCAGTGCCTAATAAGGACCTCAGGAATCTACGCAACGTGGTGGACGGCGAATCCCCATCTCCGGAGTCGCCATAAATCTCTTGGGCGAATTGAAATGAGGCGCTCATCGTAGATGCCCACAGTTCACTCGCCGCTGGATTGATTCTTTCCGTGGCTATCAACCCTTCACCAGCGAGATGAACGTCTTCTAAAGATCTCGTATGAGTCTCAAGGGCGGGCTCATCGACCTTAAAGACAAAAATCTTGTCCGCCCTTTTCTCGACCTTGTAGTCGAAATCTATATAACCCTCATAACGGTGGTCGTCCGGGTTGGTGGTAGCCAGGTTTTCTTTGGCCCAATTCCGGATGTGATAGACGGTTATTCCGATATCTTTGGCAAGTATCAGATCGAATTCCCGCAGCCGGTATAGACAGGCCCCGGCCAAGTGCACAACACCAAGGTTCTGTTGCATCGAAAGAGCTTCGTTAAACGCAATCTCCCATACAACAAACGTCTCGTGAAAGTAGAAACCATCGTCATTATAGTTCGGGGCCTGCTCCGGACCGTCCATCACGTGCCTAGAACAAACAGGGAACCGACATTTCACTGCAGGTGTCCCTGATCCAATCAGCAACATCGGGGTGGAGAGGGATGCCCTCCTCGCGGCGTACCACTTCAACCTCGGCCTCCGGCTGACCTGCCACCAGAACACGGTCGTGCCCTGGCGCAGGCTTGGTCGACTTCATCATTTGCAACCACTCGTCCATCTCAGCCTTGAACGGCTCCACATCGGTGAAGGCATCAATGCTGTAGGCGGCCACCATGTGACCGAAGTTGGGGCGTCCGGGCACTGCCCCATAACCAAATCCGGTCAGTACACCGGCTAGAATGTCCACCATGCAGGAGAATCCGTAGCCCTTGTGGGAACCGCCTTCACGGTCGGCACCCAAGGGGAGCAGTGTGAATTTCTCCGGGGCCAGCCCTGATTCCATGATTGGACTACCGTCTTCCCTGGCCATCCACCCGCCTGGAATCTCAGCACCCAAGCGCGCCGCAATCCTAATCTTGTTCACGGCTACAGAACTGGTGGCCACGTCAAACACAAATGGCGGCTCATTCTTGGCCGGTACGGCAATGGCGATGGGGTTGGTGCCCAAGCGCGGCTCTGCGCCAAATGTTGGCAATACTTGGGGAGGGCAACTGGTCATGCAGATGCCAATCATGTCATGGGGCAACGCCAGCATGGCATGATAGGACGCCATACCCAGGTGACGAGCGTTGCCGATGGTCACCATGCCGACGCCAACGTTCTTGGCCTTCTGAATCGCAATGTCCATCGCTTTGGGAGTGACAATCGTCCCCAGACCTTTGTCCGAGTCCACTGTGGCGGTGCTGGGGGTCTCCCTTACAACCTTCCAGTTTGGTCGGAGGTTGATGGAACCCTCCTGGTACCCGGTGATATAGCTTTTTAGCATGTTGGAAACGCCGTGGGAGTCCACACCCCGCAGGTCGGCTAGAACCTGAACATCAGCCGCCAACAACGCATCTTCCGGAGTAACTCCTAGCTTCTCAAAAATACCTGCGACGGTCTTTTTCAGATCATCACCTTGGACGAACTCGGCGTCATCGTGGCTAACCTTGAACTGTTCTAGCATTTTTCTTTCCTCTCATCGTTTCAATGTGCGGGCAGAGTGGCGAATCTGGCCTGATTAGTCGTCTCAATCGAGAGTATAGCACCCAATCCGCATGCCTAGCCCCGCCTTGGCCTCAGCCTGCCGCGTTGCTATAATCCCGCCAAACGCAGCAAACTCAGCGAACCCAGAATCTTACCCACAGGTGTCGTATGACCAACCCCAGAGAACAGGCTCTCAATTTCCTTTCCCGCCTCGGGAACAACCCAGCGACGGCCTTCAAAGAAGACGGGGTGGTCAACGCGGTGAAGGACATCCTGGCTGAGATTGGCCTGGAGTATCAGGTGGACGACTTCGGGAACATCATCGCCAAGGTTTCCGGCACCGATTCCACTGCCAATCCACTGGCCATCGTTGCCCATATGGACCACCCAGGTTTTGAGATAACCGGCAGTAACCCAAATGGCTATATTGCCAAAGCCATGGGTGGCGTGCCCCAATCCAGCTTTGAATCGGGCGTGCCGCTACAGGTTATCCTCCCAGACGGTAGCCGCATCAAGGGAGCAACAGCCGGAAAGTTTGGCGAGGACAGTGAAAGACAGGTTCTAATTAAACTGGACCAGCCGCAGGACTTGGAACCGCCGGTAACCGCCGTGTTTGACCTCACGGACTTTGAACTAGACGGAGAGCACATCCGCATGCGCGCGGTGGACGACTTGGCCGGCTGTGGCAGCATCCTGGCGGCACTAGCCCAACTCACCACCGGTGATGCGCCCCCTGGGGATGTTTACGGCGTGTTCACTCGCGCCGAAGAGGTTGGGCTGGTGGGTGCTAGGCTGATGGCCGAAGCGGGAACGTTGCCGCCGGAAACTCTGGTCATCTCAGCCGAGTCCAGTCGAACCCTGCCCGGTGCGGAGATGGGAGAAGGGATTGTCATCAGGGTGGGCGACGCAGGGTTCACCTTCACGGCCGAGGCTGAGTCTGTCTTGATTCGCGCCCGTGAGACCCTGCAACAGCGTGAGGGCGGCTTCAAGTGCCAGCGTCAGTTGATGAGCGGCGGCACCTGCGAGGCCAGCGCCTTTGCAGTCTTTGGCTACCAGACCACCGGCATCGCCTTCCCGCTTGGCAACTACCACAACGGTGCGCCCGAGGGCCGCATCGAGGCCGAATACATCCATGTGGACGACTACCTAGGCGGGGTGGAACTGATCACCGAAGCCGCCCGCCGAGTGTCAGATAGGACCAACACAGCCTTCCGGCAGCGCCTACGCGAGGTCCCATCAGACATGCGCCAACGCATGCTAGATACCAAATAGTTCCAAAATAACAGCCAACCGTCTTTCCCGGGCAGGGGGAATCCACTGCGGAAAATATCTGGCAGTAACCGAAATCACCGAGGTACAAAATGGACACCAAAGACATAGCATTCCTATCAGCCACAGAACTGGGCATTGCCATTCAGGCCAAGGAGATATCTCCGGTGGAGGCCGTGGAAGCCTACCTGGAGCGCATTGACCGCATCGACCCCCAGGTCAACTCCTACATTACTGTCACCGCCGAACAGGCCCGCCAGGAAGCGCTGGTGGCCGAAAAAGAGATTCGCGGCGGCAACTACCGCGGCCCGCTCCACGGCATCCCCATGGGCATCAAGGACCAGATTTACACCAAAGGCGTCCGCACAACCGACGCCTCCAAGATTAGGTCCGAGTTTGTGCCCAAATTCGACGCCACCGTGGTCACGAATTTGAAGAACGCCGGAGCCATCATGTTAGGCAAGCTCAACATGGCTGAGTTCGCCCACGGCGAGCCTCAGAGTTCGTACTACGGCGCAGCCCGCAATCCCTGGGACTTGACTCGCAGCCCCGGCGTTTCCAGCACCGGCTCCGGCGCGGCCACCGCCGCCCGACTCTGCGCCACTTCGCTGGGCGAGGACACCGGAGGCTCCATCAGGGGTCCGGCAGCTAACTGCGGACTGGTCGGCCTACGCCCCACCTGGGGGCGGGTCAGCCGCTACGGCGTGGACGGCGCTGGTTGGTCGTTCGATACTCTGGGGCCAATCTCCCGCACCGTGTCAGATTGCGCCATCACTATCGGCGGCATCGCAGGGTACGATCCGCTTGACCCATCCACCCACAAGGTGCCGGTGCCAGACTACCTAGCCGCCCTTACCGGAGACATCAAGGGACTCAAAGTAGGCGTGGTGAAAGAACTGATTGACCCAGAGGAACTGGATCTAGACCCACAGATGCGTCAGTCAGTTTTGAGCGCCATGGAAGTCTTGGCCGAGCTTGGAGCAGAGGTCAAAGAAGTGTCTATGCCGTTGGCTGAAAAGTCGGGATACGTCACCCGCGCCATCACCCACGTTGACCGGGTTAGCCTCAGCCCGCAGTTCCTGCGAGAGCAGCCCGAGGACTACCACTACAACACCCGCGTGCACTTCACCACCGCCAACCTGATTCCGGCCCAGGTCTACTACAAGGCCCAAAAGCTTCGGACGATGATCCGCGACCAGGTGCTGAATTTACTGGAAGATGTGGACGTCCTGATCCAGCCAACGTCGGGCCACCCAGCCAACGTCATCAACCTGGACCAAAAAGTGGAGAGTCAAGAGGGTGCCAAAGCCGCGCTGGCCGCTGGTGGCTTCCGAGGCCCTTACAGCCTAAGTGGAGCCCCCGCCTTGTCCATCCTCTGTGGCTTCACATCGGATGGCGACGGAGGTCTACCCCTAGCCATGCAAATAGCCGGCCGCCCCTTCGAAGAAGCAACGGTTCTACGCGTAGCCCACGCCTACGAGCAAGCAGTAACCTGGAACCAAAGAATCCCGCCGGCTGCTTTATAGCAGAGTCTGCTTATCCTGCAGATCGTCTATCTGCTCTCTGGTGCGGCCGTAGATTTGGGGGACGTCCCAGCCTTCTAGGCCGGCATAGGTATCGATTTGCGAGCGGTGATGGACTTCGTGTTCCAGCAGCATCATCATGATGCGCCAGCCGCTGAGGGTGCCTTCGGTATCGATCATCTTGATGCGGCGGTCCATCCACTCGGCGGGAGTTCCGGATATCTGCTTCTGAAACTCCACTGCGGAGGCTTCCAACGCACCGACCCAGTCTGACTGCTTTTCCGTGCTGGGCGGCCTCCAGTCGTATCGCCAGCCTTTGCCAGTGTAAGCCGAAGCGAAGTAAATCCTGGATTCGGCGATATGGTGGACAATCTGGGCGATACCCCAGCCCTTCTCGCCCTCGCCTCTCGACGGCTCCCAAGTCGCAGCGGGCGGCGGCAGCGCCTCAATATCCCGTAGCGTCCGCCGGTGTATAGACCTGAAGTAGTTCAGAAAAGCCTCAGGGTCATTAATCATAATTATTCCTCTTCCACCAATCCAAAACTCAGCGTGCGCAGCACCAGCGCTTATTTGACGGCTAGTAGGTCGTAGGCCAGGGCTAGCATGATTCGGGTGCCGCTGATTAGACTCCGGATTCCCACCGACTCGTTTGTTCCGTGAACGAAGCTGATCATTGGGTCATCGTCTGGGTGGGATCCCACCATGCCGAATGTGGTGGTGCCCAAGTTGCGAGTGAACCGGGAGTCCGTGAAGCCAGTGCTCAGCGAAGGCACCCACTGGATATCGTCCCTCTGTAGCGCGTGAGCCGTGCTGATCTGGATCCGATGGGCGAACTCAGTCTCAAAATCCGAGGCGTTGGGAATCGACATGTAATCGATGTCGATCGTCACCCCATCGATACCGTCTAGGATTTTGTCCAGTTCCTTGCGGACGTAGGCCTCGTCCTGGTGTGGCAGAGTCCTGATGTCGCAGGTCAACCGGACGGATTCGGGGACGCTGTTGGATTTGATACCGCCGTTAATCATGGTGGGAGTGATGGTCATCCGAGATAGAGCCTTCATGATCGAGGCAAAACGGGGCTGGCTTTCCTCGTTATCTGCGATGATCTGGTCAATGTTGGCCGCCGACGGTTTGTCCTCAATGGCAAAGGTCGATAGGTGCTCGAACAGGCTCGTTGAAGTGTCGCGCTCGGCCTCGTAGGCTTCGATTCGCTTGACGACTTCCGAAAGTCCGAACAGGGCGTTGGAACCCTGCCAGGGGGTGGAGGCATGGGCGCTGGAGCCCCTGACTTCGATTTCCAGTTGGAGCCGACCCTTCTCGCCAATGCCCAGTAGATAGGTCAAGTTACCTGCGGCTGAGATGGGCACGCCGCCGCCTTCGTTGACGGCGTAGGGCGCCGCCAGTTTCTCCGGATGATGCTCGGCCATCCAGCCAAACCCGTAGCGGCCACCGTGCTCTTCATCGGCACACGACGCCAGAATCAGGCCGTCTTTCAGTTCGATGTTGTTGCGCTTGAGCAGTCGCATGGCGATTAACTGACAGGTAAGCAGAGCTTTGCAGTCTGATGCTCCCCGACCGAAAATCCGCCCGTCGGCGATGGTCGCGCTGAAGGGAGAGAACCGCCATTTCTCCTCTTCTTCAACCGGCACCACGTCCAGGTGGGACATGAACATCAACCCAGCCTTCCCGGAGCTGCCTTCCAGACGGGCAATCAGGTTACCCCGATCCGGCGCCGACTCAATGGTCTCAGAACTGATGCCGTCTTCGGCCAGCCATTTCTCGATGTACCGGCAGACTTCTGTTTCGTTGCCGGTGGGCATGAAGCCAGTGTTCACGGTGGGAATCTGCACCAAGGCTTGTTCCAGTGCGATGATGTCATCGCGCATCTCATCAACTTGGTCCAATAAGCTCTCTAGATCAGGCATCTAGGCCTCCGATTATTATTATTTCAGTTTGAACGGCGTCTTAAGTTTCAACCGAGCATCGTCCCGCATTGCGAGGTATTCCCCAATGTCACCCTGAGCGAAGCGAAAGGTCTGCCATGGTGCTGTTTGGTAGATCCTTCGTCGGCCTACGGAGCTCCTCAGGATGACAGTTTTGAGGAGTAGCTTGGTCTGCTAAAGCTAATACCCGATCGCGTAGGCTTCGCAACGAGGGTCAGCGCCGCCCTGCAGCACCTTGGTCTCCGGGTTCCGGGTGATGGCGCAGTACAGGGCTGAGCCCTCCCACCAGTCTGGGTAACGCTCAATCGTGTGGCCCTTTTCACGCAGTCCTTCCGCAGCATTTTCGGAAATTCGTCCTTCCAGACGCAGCATTCCAGGCTCGTATTTACCCGGCCAGCCGGACTGCTGGAAGTTGTAGCTGTAGAACCGGGGCTCCTCCACTGCTTCCTGAGGGTCCCGGCCAAATTCCAATATGTTCAACAAAAGTTGCAGGGTCCCTTGTGGTATGTGGTCGCCGCCGTGGGCACCCAGGGCAATAACCGGCTCGCCGTCACGCAGCACCAAAGCTGGAGCGGGAGTGAGCCTGGGCCGCTTCCCACCCTCCACAGAGGCCGGGTGACCTTCGGTAATTCTAGACTGGCTACCTCGTAGCGAGAAGGCCAATCCGGTGCCGGGGATAATCGGCCCACCGTTCTTGGTGCCCTCGCTAGGCGTGCTCGAGAAAATGTTGCCCTCGTTGTCGATGACTGCGAAGTAAGACGTGCCACCGCCGGTGGGGCCGGCGATGGCCACAGGGGCCTCGGCGTTTCTTGGCGAAGTTGGGCCGCCATTAATCGTCGCCTTCCCGTTGCGTGGGTCTCCGGCGGGCGGAGTTCCAGGCCAGGCCAGGTCTGGGTCGATGAGATCGCGACGTTGGCTCAAGTATTCTTCGGAGAGCATTTCTTTCAGTGGCACGTCGGTGAACTTGGGGTCGCCAACGTATTGTTCTCGGTCGGCAAACGCCAGGTTCAACGCCTGGCTGACTGTGTGGATGTACTCAGGTGAGTTATGCCCCATGGACGCCAGATCGAATCCTTCCAGTATCTTCAGGGCCTGAGGGAATGTGGGACCTTGGCCCCAAGGACCAGTGCTGTAGACGTCATATCCCTTGTAATTGACCGTCACTGCCGGACCCACCGTCACTTGGTAGTCGGCCAGGTCTTCCGCGGTGAGCATCCCGCCCATCTCCTGGTTGAAGGCCACGATCTTGCGACTGAGTTCGCCGGTGTAGATATCGTCTCGGGCGGCCTGTAGTGCGGCTTCCCGACCCTGTCCCTTGTTGGAACTCTCTATCTCAGCCAGCTTGGAAAGTGTGGCTGCCAGATCCTTCTGGTAGAACATCTCACCCTGTTTGGGACCGCGTCCGCCGGGCAAATAAATCTCTGCGGTGGACGGGTAGGTGTTGTAGGCGTCAAATGCGGTGACGAACCGACCGGCTAGGTAGCGGAACATGGGGAAGCCCTTGCCCGCCAGATTTATGGCTGCAGATGCCACCTCGCCAAAACTCATGGTCCCGTATTTAGAGAGCGAAGTGAACCAGGAATCAGCTGCTGCCGGGGTCAATGACCGTAGCACGCCAGGCGGATAGTTCCCGCCGTGGTTCTTCTTGAAATACTCCACCGAAGCCGTTTTGGGCCAGACACCCAGTCCATCCACCTCAACGACCTCTTTGCGGTCGGCCAGGTAAATCACCATGGGAGCAACGCCCAAGAAGCTGCAGTCGTCTACGTGCACCACGTTCAAAGCCAGGCCCACGGCCACTCCTGCATCGATAGCGTTGCCTCCCTTTCTCAAGACATCAAGTCCGGCCATGGCGGCGGCGGGGTGGCTGGCGACAACCATGCCATTGGTGCCCTGCATCAGAGGACGCAGGCTGGTTAACGTGGTACCTAGTACGGGCATTTTATTTACTCCAATTTTATTGTTGCGCTGGGCGCGGCAAAATCTACACTTCGCCGGAGGTATGGTCTATAAAACCCTGAGCAAACTCCCAGAACTTGTAAACATCGGCAAAGTTGGAGGCCAGGCCCATGGATATGCGGACTGCGCCGGCGCTCTTGCCGTCCCTGTCTTCCAACACGGTCAGGAATTGCTCAAATGTCATGCGTTCGACGTGGGCGAACCCCGCAACCATGTCTTCCTCGGTGAGACCGTGGGCCAGTTCCCCAGCACCGGGATTACAGAAGCAACCGGTACGCAATGATATACCAGCCCTACCAGCCAGATTGTCGATGCGGCGGTGGTCAATCAACACATCCTGAGGGTCATAGAAATTGATCGTCAGAGTGCCGCCGCGGGCTTCCATGGTGGTTGGCCCATAAACGCGCACCAGCGGCATCCCGTTGCTGTGCCGCAACGCCAACAGGCGTTGCAGCAACCAAGAAGTCAAAGTCGAAACTCGGTCATGGATGGTGTCGATTCCGATATCACTGAGGTGCTTCAGACCAATCTCAATCGCTGGGATGTTTAGGTAATTTAGCGTGCCTTCCTCAAATGCCTGTTCGCCTTCAGCCAAGAAATGCTTCTCAGCCTGCACTGAAGCAATGGTGCTGGTTCCACCGGCAAACCAGGGTCGAACCAGCTTGTCCAGCGCGCTCTTCCGGGCCAGCAAACAGCCGACACCCGTGGGATAGCCAAACATTTTGTAAAAAGAAAGCGGGACAAAATCTGGGAGCGTGGCCTCCAGATCTAGGCGGTTGGAGGGCACGAAAGCTGCGCAGTCCAGCAGCACGTCCCAACCTCTATCCTGGGCATACTTGGTCCATTCCAAAGGGTGTTGAACGCCGGAGAAATTCGACTGGGAGGGATAAGAAAACAGATTGTGGCCACCCTCTTTGGGCCGGTCTAGCTCAGAGCGTAATTGGTCTTCATCCAATCGCAGGTCTGGCGGCACAACCCGCACGTAGGTAACATCGGAACCTTTGGCTCGGGCAAACTCACGCACACCGTTGATGGAATTATGGTTGTCAAAAGCTAGCAGGTACCGGTCTCCAGGCTGGAAGGGATAGGCCTCACCCACCAACTTGATGGCTCCGGTGGCGTTCAGCGTGAAGATGCACACGTACTCGTCGGGCGGTGCGTTGAAGTACTCCAACGCAAAAGCCCGGGCCCGTTCGACAAGCTCGGTAGTTGCCGATGACGCCGGGCTGTCAGAATGTGGGTTCCCAAAGATACCGCCATCTAGCAGATCTGATAGCTGGCGTATCTGAGAGTCGGCATACAGTCCACCGCCGGTGTAGTCGAGAAACACCTGGCCCAGGCGGTCCAGCCGCCCGTACTCTGTGGCCCGCAACTCGTCCAACCGACGGGTCGACTCGTACTTCGGACTAGCCTTCAGAAACTCCCGAAAGGCCCTATCTAAGGCGTTTTGCGGGTGCTTTGTAGATGCAGGCATGCCGCCTCACAATACAGGGTCCATTGGGTCAAGGGCATTTTAGCAAAATACCCACGCCAGCGGTGCGTATCTCCCGAAGCATCGACTTTCCGGGTAATCTGACGGATTTGGAAACGGCGTCTGCGCGGAGTAAACTGACTCAAACGTCCTCCGATCCATTAATAATCACACTGGGGAAGGACTAAATAATTTCGGAGAAAGATACCCATGGATATGCCAAAACGAATGAAATTCGGTTCTTTCCTGGGCCCATTTCACAGGGTCGGAGAGAACCCAACACTGGCCATGGACCGCGACTTAGAGTTGGTCGACTGGATGGACAACCTGGGTTTTGACGAAGTCTGGGTTGGCGAACACCACTCGGCGGGATGGGAGATCATCTCTTCCCCGGAAGTCTTCCTGGCCGCAGCGTCCCAGCGAACCCGCTACATCAAGCTGGGCACCGGCGTGGTCAGCCTGCCCTACCACCACCCGCTGATGGTCGCCAACCGGATGGTCCAACTTGACCACATGAGCCGAGGCCGCATCTTGTTTGGTGTGGGACCTGGAGCGCTGCCCGGCGACGCCTACATGATGGGCATCCCCCACGAGAAACAGCGGGAGCGAATGGACGAGTCGCTCAGCATCATCATGCGGCTGTTCGACGAGACCGAACCAATCACCTACAAATCGGACTGGTTTGAACTCAATGAGGGCATGCTCCAATTGCGACCCTACCAGCAACCGCACATGCCCATCGCTGTGGCCTCCATTCAGACTCCAGCCGGCGTCGCGCTAGCCGGGAAACACGGTGCGTCGGTGCTGACAATTACCGTGCCGCGTGACCGATCCGCCGGCCCATCCGACCTGAAGGGACTTTGGGCGATTGCCGAAGAATCAGCCGCCGAGCATGGCAAAACCATGAACCGGCATGATTGGAGACTGGTGCTGCCAGTGCATCTGGCGGAAACGCGAAAAGAGGCCTTGGACGATGTTCGCATGGGTTCCGCCCAGTACCTCCGAGAGTACTCCGAGGGCACCAACGGCCGGAAGCCGGTCTTTGACGGCCCCATGGACAAGGTGGTCGACAACATGCGGGACTCCGGCGCCTGGATCGTCGGCACTCCAGACGACTGCATCGAAGCCATCAACAAGCTGCAGGAGCAGAGTGGCGGCTTCGGCGGCTTCCTAGTCCAGACCGTGGACTGGACCACTCGAGAGAAAATGCTGCACAGCTATGAACTGTTGGCCCGCTACGTCATGCCCCATTTTCAGGGCACGGTGGCCGCGCCCATCGCCTCCAACAAATGGGCCGCCTCACGCCAGGAAACCCTGGTTGCCGGTCGCGTCCGCGCACTGGACCGAGCCCAACAGGTCTACGCAGATCGGCAGAGTTAAACCAACCCCATAATAGATAAAAGGGCACCTGTTCTCAGGTGCCCTTTTATTTGCCCACACAACTAATCAAACCAATTTGCGTAGGGGCGGGCTTCCAACCCGCCCTGCCGCTGATAAATGACGTCACGGATCGCAGACGAATACGCCAAGGCCTTATCCACCACACATTCTCTCCAACCCGCGTCCAGCTCCAGCGAAAAGGGCAAGTTAAAAACCTGCCCCTACGGATAACCATTGATCAGCTGCGAACTTTTTTAAATACCCAGCAACTTCTCCACGTTCGTATGTAAGATTGCCTCTTTCTCGGCGTCGGTGAGGCTATCTAGTCCCATGATCCAGGACACTGGCCAGTCGATGGCCATGTCGAAGGGCCAGTCGGTGCCAAAGACCACTTTGTCGATCCCCACGCAGTCAATCAGATAACGCAGAGCCAGCTCACTGTGGGTCAGGCAGTCATAGTAGAACTTATCCAGATAGGTGCTGGGCGGCTTCTGGATGTGCTCCCTGGCTTCTTGTCGCACCTCCCAACCCCGGTCCATGCGTCCGATGCCGTAACAGGTGTACCCGCCGCCGTGACACAGGCAGATTTTAAGGTCTGGACAGGCGTCCATCACCCCGCCGAAGACCAACGACGCAAAAGTCACTGCGCGGTCTGCTGGGTTGCCCACGGTGTTGGGCAGGTGATACTTATTGATGCGCTGGTTCACCACGGTATCGCCACCTTGGTGCACCAAGATTACTGCGCCCAAGCTCTCCACAGCTTTCCAGAAGGGAAGAAACTTCTTCTCGTCAAAGGTCTCGCCGTTAACGTTATCTCCGATCATGGCGCCCTTCAGACCCAGCTTCATACTCCGTTCCAATTCGGCGATGGAACCCTTGATGTCTTGCATGGGCAGCGTTGAGAACCCGGCAAATCGATCCGGTCGGCCTTTGACCAACTCGGCAACGTAGTCGTTACACTCTGCGGTCATCTTTTTGACCGTAGCTGCTTCGCCCTCATAGTTGTAGAAATAGGCGTTGGTGGACAACACCTGGACATCCACGCCCAACGAGTTCATGTCCGCCAGGCGCTCTTCCGGCGTCCAGGTGGTTTTGGGGTTGTTCCGGTGAACGGCCATGGCATCAACGGGCATACCGTACCAGGATTCGCCTTTTTGACTGGCCTCCACGAATCCCGCCGGGGTGATGTGTGCGTGGATATCGATGGTTCGCATGGGTGCTCCTCAGTTCTGGTCTATTGCCTTAGAATGTCTCCAACGACGCCAATGTTCAGGCATGAACGGCTCGTGCAATAGTAGACGGATGGAGGGAATCAAGCAATGGCGATTAAAGTAGATATTCGGGTGCCTGTGGGGCTGCCTGTGGTTGAAACAGCCGAATTTATCGCAAGCTGCGAGACTGCTGGATTTTCAGGAGTGGGCGTCCATGACCATCAGCACAGCGGCCGCGACGTTTACCTGACTCTGGCGCTTGCAGCTCAGCGTACCTCCAAGCTTACCCTCTATCCAGCCACCACCAACCCCGTGACCCGGCACCCCGGAGTCCTGGCATCTCTGGCCCACACGCTTGAAGAGATAGCGCCAGACCGAGTGCGGTTGACCGTTGGGCCTGGCTATCTGGCAGTCGGCAACATCGGCCGTCCAAGAGCCCGGCTGGAAGACATGCGGCAAGCGATCCTCGCCATCAGGCGGTTGCTCCGTGGAGAGACGGTGATATTCAATGGCACTGAGACCAAGCTGAGGAACGTCAGCGACAAACCAACCCCCATCTTCATGACCGCCGCCGGCCCGCGCATGGTGGAATTAGCTGGGGAAGTAGCCGATGGCGCACTAATGTTGGTCGGTCTCCATCCCGAGGCAGTAGCAGCAGCGGATAGACGACTTCAATTGGGGGCCGCACGAGGCAATCGTGATTTGGGCGACTTTCAGAAAATCTACATCACGCCCGCAACCGTGGATGAGGACGGGCTGCGAGCCAGGCGGTGGCCTCAACTCTGGTTCCGTTCAGACCAGCCGTACCTGAAATACCCCAGCAACTCCAACCTTTTCTGGCTGCGAGAGGCAGGGATTGACCTCCCCGATGATTTCGTCCCGGAAAACATCTCTGATAACCAAGCCGACGCTATCTGCGATGCCTTTGGACTTTTTGGCACGCCCCAAGAATGCCTCAAACGCCTAAAAAGGGCCGAGACTGAATCTGGCGTCGAGCATGTTTTCGTCTTTCCAACCCACACTCAAGACGGCGGGTACGAGATGCCTCAGCTAGAGGTGGATGCGTTCAAAGACGTCGTCATTCCTGGGCTTGGTGGCTGAGCTAACCTACCCCCACCCAATCCCTCCCCATTGCGAGGGGGAGGAGTTGTTTTTGACATGGCTGGATTAGACGCCGACTACCCTCACGCGGTGGTTGTTGCTGTCGGCTATGTAGATGTTGCCATCGGTGTCGATGCCGCAGCCGTGGGGCCGGTCCATGGCGGCATCAGTGGCCGCTCCGCCATCACCCTCACCTCCCAACCTTCCACCGGCAATGGTGGTGACAACCCCGGTAACAGCGTCGATGCGCCGGATGGCGTGGTTCTCGGTGTCCACCACGATGATGTTGTCCTGGGCATCACAGCGTAGGGCCTTGGGCGAGCCCCATGTGGCGGTCAGCGCCGGGCCACCGTCGCCCTCGTAGCCGCGCTCGCCGTTCCCGGCTATCGTGCTCATGAGGCCGTTGGTATCGACCTTGCGAACGCCGTTGCCTTCGCGTTCTGCCACGTACATGTTGCCCTTGCTATCCAGGCAGACTGCTCTGGCACCCAGGAAGCTGGCCTCCAGGGCTGGTTTGCCATCTCCGGTACGTTCCTTCTCGCCGTTACCGGCAACCGTGGTGACGATGCCTGTGGCCAGGTCCAAACGACGGATGCGCTGGTCTTGGATGTCGGCAATCAACAGGCCGCCCTTGCCATCCAAAAAGCAGTCATTGGGTTCGCGGAACATGGCCTGATTACCGGGCCCGCCATCGCCGCTGTAGCCAACCTCGCCCGTCCCGGCCACCGTGGTGATGATGCCCGAAGCAGCGTCCACCTTGCGGACCACCGCGTTCAGACGGTCTACGATATAGATGTCACCGTTGTTCTGGTCAACCTGCAGCGAATAAGGCTCCTGCATGGTTGCCTGAGTGGCTGAGCCGCCGTCGCCGCTGTAGCCCGACTCACAGTTGCCGGCCACGGTGGTCACGATGCCGCTGGCCTTGTCGACCCGACGGACGATGTGGTTCTTGGCTTCGGTGTAGAACAGGTTACCTGCGGAATCAAAATCGCACATGAATGGTTCGTTGCAAACCGCATCACCTGCTTGGCCGCCGTCTCCGGCGTGACCGCCTTCTCCTGTTCCAACGTAGGTTGAAATCTTTCCTGCTTCAAATGGCATTTGGATCTTGCTCCATGGTTAATTTGGTAGAAATCCCCCTCAGTCCCCTTTCGAAAGGGGGGATTTAGGATTTCGTCTCTTCGTTATACCAGTCTAGGATCTCGCTGCCAGTCATAAACACCACGTCGTCGTGCTGTTTGATGTACTCAAATATCTTGTCGTAGTACTTGATCCGGTGCGCGGCGCCAGTGATGTACGGATGGGTGGACACACACATGATCCGTGCACTATCTGCCCCTTCCCGATACAGGGTGTCGAATTGGTCTTTGGCCCGCTCGAACAACTCCGGCGAGCGGTGGTGCTGGATCAGGTATACCGGGATGTCGTTCAGTTCCACGGTATAGGGTATAGCCACCAAGCTGCCAGACTTCACAATCATGGGGTAGGGCTGGTCATCGTTAACCCAGTCGGCCACGTATTCGATGCCCTCTTCAGCCAGGATATCTGGAGTGTCAAAAGTCTCGGCGAGTCCTGGCCCCATCCAGCCCCTGGGCGCAGTGCCCGTAAACTCTTTGATGGTGTCGATGGTCCGGCGGATGGCAACGCGCTCGTCTGGCTCTTTGTTAATCACCCGCTGAATGTAGCTGTGCGCCAACATCTCCCAGCCAGACTCCATGCTCTCTTCCACTATCGACGGGTAGCTGTGACAGACCGATGCATTGAGACTAACAGTGCCCTTGATGCCGTACTTATCCAGCACCTGTTTCATCCGCCAAAAGCCCACGCGTAGACCATAGTCGAACCAACTAAAGTTGGGAATGTCAGGAATGACCGACGCCCCTTGGGGTGTGGGTAGCACGGTGCGGGCCATGGGCTCATTGATATCCCATTCTTCCACATTGATGACCGGCCAAATAGCGACCCGAGCGCCGCCCGGCAACTTCAAAGGCTTGCGGTCAAATATGGACGAAAATTCAGCTCTGGGGTTGGACATTGTTGCTCCTTAAATAGCTGACAGCCCTCAGCTATCAGCGAGCAGCGTGGGAAGCGAGACTGCTTTAAAATAATTTCTAAGCGCCTGCTCCATTCCCTACCACTAGGCAAAGTAAATAGCTGATCGCCGAAAGCTAATTGCTACAGCTTCATTGCCGCGAGGCCGATCTTGGCCAGGTCTTCGTCTTCTTGCGCAGCCAGACCGCTCACGCCGATGCCGCCCATGATGAAGTCGCTACCGGGGTGCAAAATTACCACGCCGCCTTGCACAGCAGCCAACATGGGATCACCCATCTCGGCCACGATGCGACCCTGACTCGCCAGACGCTCCGCGTAGTCCTTGGAATCCTGACCGGAGAGCGCGCAGGTGTACGCCTTGCGAATGGCCATCCGCTTTGGCACTTCACGGCAGCGGTCCATGCGTCCATAGCTGATCATGCTGCCCGTGTCGTCAACGATGGCAATGGCCAGCGGACGGTCCGGTTCTTTGTTGGCCTCGGCCAAGATGGCCGCTATAGCGTCCTGTGCCTGGCTGAAGCCCAGCATTGGTTTGTCATACATAACCCACCCCACAAAATGGTATGCGCCATTCTAACTGGGGGGTAAGTACGTGGCAAGGAAGCCCGGGTGAGTTGGCGGCGATTAGCAGCGGTGGTATTGGCGGACGAAATCACAAATATCACCCTGAGTGAAGCGAATGGTCTGCCAAATTGGGAATTGGAAGATCCTTCGAAGTTTCACTACTCAGAATGATAGTATTTGCAGAAGCTATCGCCGCAGGCACAGATATGGCGGATACTAGCTATCCGCTCTCTAGTAGATAAGAGTCTCCGGGTTGAGCGCGCCCCGGGCGAACCAGAAGTCGTTTCCGTGAACTTACTGGGGTCGGTCGAGGGGAGGTATGCCGTCTCGGCCCACGCCTCCGGAGAGGATGTCGCCAAAGTCCACTGTGTGGCGGCTGAAGTCAGTACGCCAACCCCTAGTCTGAATACTAAAGTCGTCGAGTTTTTGATGGTACTGCAGATCGGGTTCCATTATCGCGATCGGCCCCGGTCCGATGTCGGCGACAAATGAGTCCGCGTCTCTAATATTCAGCGGGCTGTTCAACCCTGAAGAACCTGACTGGCTACTGCAGGCAATCGCCAGTGTGGCCACAATTATTGCTCCGACGACAAAAAACTTTTTGGGTAATCTGTTCTTCAACCTAGAGCAATCCCCCGACTGTCAGCCAGTAAAAGACGATATACGTACCGGCGATCACCATCAGTCCTGAGCCCAACAGCTGGATGTAAGGCAGCGCTTTTCTGAGGGCTCCGACCATGGCGGTCTTGAAAAATGCCATGCCCAGCGTCAGCGCCATGATCACCAGGCCCATTCCCAGGGCGAAGAGCAGGAAGTCGGATAGGACCGAGGATGCGCCAACACCAGCGACGCTGATGCCCACCACCGCCAGGAATATGGGCAGGGTGCAGCTTAGTGACGCCGTGCCGTAGCTGATGCCAAATATGAAGTAACCCTTCATGCTGACCTGGGCGGGGTTGCCCATGTGGCTAGCAGCGCGGGCGGCCACTCCGGTGTACAGCTTGCCACCACCCACCATCCAAGCACCCACAAAAACCAACCCGATGCCAATGACCAGGCCCAGCCACTGAAGGAGGTCGCTGACAAAGCCGGCGCCAAATCCGATGATTGCACCCACGACACCAAACAGGACTACGAACCCCGCAGTCACCGTCAGCCCGACTAGGATAGCCCGGCCAAAATGCTTCACAGGATTGACTCCATTCTCCTTTCCGGCCTCGTCACCTAGGTACATGCCCAGGTAGGCCGGCAACATGGCAAAGCCGCAGGGGTTCACCGCAGAGGCCATGCCGGCCGCCAGGGCGAACAGGGCAGAAGCCCCGACTAGTCCGCCCAGCCAGGAGCCAGAATCGCCGGACAACCGCTCCACGAACAGGTTTACATCGTCGATTCCACTGTCTCTGCCGATAATCAAGGCCACGATAAATGCCGTCGCCAGGGCGATTGCGGCCACGCCCAACGGCATCATAATAGTGCGCGTGATGTTGCGATCATTTGAGTTGATCATTCTACTTATTGGTTGAAACATCTCTACAGAGCTCCGTACGTGCGGCCTGAACCCCAGGGTATAAACCTGATATTTCAGTCCCAGGGGCGCATAACCCGTCGAGCACGCGGTTAGTTGCTGATATTACGTCCCAGCTCTTGCGATGGTTTTCTTGTTGCCGAATTCGCGGTCAATAAGACCATTTTATCGAACGTTTACGACTAAGCCTATACCAGGTCAAGAGTTTCGTTTTAAGCCCAGTTATTAACTAACATTTCATAATTTGTGATGCCCTTGAAATGCTGGGGATGCATTGCTTCAGCGATTCCTTCCAAAACGTCCACCACCCTGGGACCGTGGCGGGTGGGTATGCGACCGTCAAAGAGAAAGACCTGGTCCAGCTTCACTGCAGGCAAATCGCCCCAACCCGGCAAGCAGGTCAGCTTTTCCGCAGTCTCCTGACGCACTCGGTCCGGCTCAAATGCGCAGGGCATCACCATCAGATACTCAGGAGCGTATTCCACAACCTCATCCCAAGTCAGTTCTCTGGAAAGTCCGCCAACGATGGCAAGGCCTTCATCACCACCGGCCAATTCCACCAACTCGGGCAGCCACTGTCCGGTATTGCGCAGCGGGTCCAACCAGTCCAAACATAGGACCCGGGGCCGCGAAGGCGCATCAGCAACACCGTCAACAATGGTCCGGATTCGCGCCTGTAACGAGTCGGCAAGCTTCTGACCCTTCTGCGCTGCACCAGCTGCTGAGGCAATATTGCGCACGTTTTGCAGAATGTCGGCCACCACGCTGGGGCGGATGGTCAGGATTTCAGGTTGGTAGTCCAACACCTTGGCCGCAGTTTCGAACACCGAGCCGCTATCAACGGCGCAGACCTCGCACAATTCCTGGGTGATGATCAGGTCTGGCTGCAATTCACGCAGCAGGTCGCCGTCGATCCAATACAGGGGGTTGGTATTGGCCCGGGCCTGGCTGACGATGGCGTCGATCTCTTCGCTGGAAAGGTGGGTGATCTGACGCACGCTCTGGCTGACCACCGGCTTGGTTGCGGCGTCATCGGGGTAATCACAGGCGTGAGAGACGCCCACCAGCTTGTCTCCCAATCCCAGGGCGTAGACGATTTCCGTGGCACTTGGTAGCAGCGAGCAGATGCGCATATCGCCAGTATAGATTGCCGATCTCTGGAGAATCAAACTTGCCGTGCCCACCGGCCAAAACGGCGCAACAGCATGCTAAAATTACGGCGCTAATTCGATAATCACTTTGAGGCCCGATTGACTGCGAAGATACTGGACGGTAAAGCCTTGGCAGAAGAGATCAGAGGGGAAGTTGCCACCGGCGTTGCCGAGATGAAGCAGAATCACGGCGTCCCCCCCGGCCTGGCTGCCGTTCTGGTGGGCGATGACCCCGCTTCAGCCATCTATGTCCGCAACAAACGCCGGGCCTGCGACGAAGTTGGCATGGTTAGCGACACCATCGTGCTGCCGGCAGACACCACCACTGAGCAGGTGCTTAAAACCGTCCAGCAATTAAATGACGACCCACGATTCCACGGCATTCTTGTTCAATTGCCGCTGCCCGACCAAGTAGACGAACTTGCAATCATTGAATCGATCAACCCGGACAAGGACGTGGACGGACTCCACCCTTTCAACGTGGGCAAGCTGGTCCAAGGCCGGGCCGATTTCATTCCCGGAACACCATTTGGCATCCAGCAGATACTGATGCGTAACGGGCACGACCCGGCGGGCGCCAATGTGGTCGTCTGTGGCCGAAGCGACATTGTAGGCAAGCCCATGGCCCTGCTGCTGATGCAGCGGGCCGAAGGCGCCAACGCCACGGTCACCGTTTGCCACACCCACACCAAGAACATGGCAGAAATCACCCGTCAGGCAGACATCTTGATCGCAGCCATCGGCAGGCCCAATGTGATTACGGCTGACATGGTGAAAGAAGGCGCAGTGGTAATCGACGTTGGTATCAACAGAGTTGACGACGCCTCCCGCAGGCGCGGCTACCGGCTGGTGGGCGACGTGGACTTCGCCGCAGTCTCCGAGAAAGCCGCAGCCATCACCCCAGTCCCCGGCGGTGTTGGGCCAATGACCATCGCCATGCTGCTGGTCAACACCCTAACCGCCACTCGACTCACCATCCACGAGAAGGATAGCTAACAGCCATCAGCGTTCAGCTGGCAGCCGCTGAAAGCTAATAGCTACTACCCATGCGCACTGACGACTTCGATTACCACCTTCCTCAAGAACTGATTGCCCAGTCTCCTGCCGAGCCTCGCGACTCATCACGGCTGATGGTGCTTAACCGAGAATCCGGCCAGATTGAGCACAGGCAATTTCCCGCCTTACTCCAGTACCTGCATCCCGGCGATGTCATGGTCTTCAATCAGAGCAGGGTTATACCCGCACGGCTTTACGGCCACCGGGTCGACACCGGCAGTCGCGCTGAATTCTTGCTGCTGCGCCGCAACGCCGACGGCACCTGGGAGGCCATGGCCAAACCCGGCCGGAGACTGCGTCAGGGCGTGGTGGTTCAGATAGAGGAGCAATCCCCCCAACCCGCCTTTGCGAAAGAGGGAATTAACACTCCTGCAGGTGAAGATGGAGTTCCCAAAAACCCGCCACCATTTTTAAATGAGGGGACCGAAAGGGGATTTTCGGTAGACATCATCGCTGCCCATGATGACGGCCTGAAGACTGTGCGATTGTCTTCAGAGGAAGGAATCGAGCGCTTCGGCCACACGCCCCTGCCGCCCTACATCAAAGAAACGCTCAGCGACCCCGGGCGCTACCAGACCGTGTACTCGCGCCAGCCAGGCAGTGTGGCCGCCCCCACCGCTGGCCTACATTTCACCGAAGGCCTATTGCAAAAAGCCCGAGACCTTGGGGTGGAGACAGTGTTTGTGACTCTGCATGTGGGTCTGGACACCTTCAAACCGGTGGACGAAGACGACCCAACCGAGCACAAGATACACACCGAGCATTATTCAATTGACGCCCAGGCCGCCGAATCACTAAACCGGGCCAAAGCAGATGGACGCCGCATCATAGCCGTGGGAACAACGTCAGTGCGGGTGTTGGAACAGGCGGGGTTGGACCTAGAACACAGCGGCCAGACCACTCTCACAGCCACCGAAAGCGAGGCCAGCCTATTCATCCTACCCGGCCACAAATTCCGAATGGTCAACGCCATGGTCACCAACTTCCACCTACCCCGGTCCAGCCTGCTCATGCTGGTCTCCGCGTTCGTGGAGCAGGGCATGGGTGCAGACGGTCCTTCGTCCTTCCCCGGAAGGACAGGACGAACGGTGGTGATGGATGCTTATCAGGAAGCGATTGCCCAGCGGTACCGGTTCTACAGCTTTGGCGACGCGATGTTCATCGCCTAGTCGACTGTCAACCAGACCTCGCCCAGGGTGTCGATATCAAAGCTGACTTCGTCGCCTTGATCCAGGAATTTGGTGCTGACGATGCTGCCCGTCATTACGATCATGTCTCTTTTGAGGCTTTGGCCGCGTTCTGCCAGGCTGTTGGCCAGCCATGCTAGCGCTTCCAACGGATGACCCAAAGCGTCGCCGCCCTTGCCGCCGCCCACGGGTTCACCGTTGATGACCATTTCTCCAGCCGCGGACTCCAGGTCAATATCCTGCCATTCGATTATCGGCTGGCCCAGCACCAGTCCGGCGTTCCAGGCGTTGTCCGCCATCACACCCAGGAAGGACAGGTCAGAGTAATCAGCGCCTCGGTCCTCAATCAGCTCAAAGGCCGGCATTACGGCGTCCACGACCTTGGCCACGCTATCTCGGGTGTAAGGAGCTTCGGAGGCCGGTAAGTCTGAGTTCAATTGCACTGCGATCTCGCACTCGGCACCCAAACGCACATAATCAGAGCGGTTGATCGTGAATGGCGTGTGGTGAACTCCACTAGCAAATACTGCGCCAGAGCAGGGGTGGTCAAACCCGACCATCTTCTGCATCACTGCAGAGGTTAGGGCGATCTTGTAGCCCACGACTGCGCCGCGCTCGGGAATGATCAACTTGTGGAACGCTGACTGAATCTCATAGGCTTCTTTCTCGTCGCGAGGTGCAAACTCATCCGGGATTGGTTCGTACTTGGCGCGGGCCCTATGGCCATCGAACAAGAACTGAGCCGCCTGTTGAATCCTGTCATCACCGGCCATGTTGTCCTCCCCTGCTTGTATTGGCGTGAGTGCGCCTAATCTTACAGCCCAAACTACACCAACTGCATCATTTGCAGCACGTTGCCGTCCGGGTCTTTAAACGTCGCCACCCAGCCGCCCCAGGTCTCCTGTTCCGGTTGTCGGATGAACTCCACGCCAGCATCTGCCAGTCGTTTGGCCTCGGTTTGAATATCGTCTACGCCTAGGTGGGGCATGAAACGGAAGGGGTCCTTAGACTGGCCGACAACATCACTATGGCGGCCGATGTTAAACCGAATTCCGCCCAGTTCAAATGCGATAAAGGCCTCGTGGCGCGAGTGTAACGGCAGTTGGAGCACGTCATGGTAGAAATCAAACATGCGCTCCAGGTTATCGGTCCAAAATGTTACGCCAATAACGCCGATGATCATACGGTGCCCCCTTGAGCCAAAGCCTGAATCTAAAGCTAGAATTAAAAAGAAGGTCGGCTGGTGTCTCCACCGTCCGACCTTAGTATGATCTCCATTCGGTTCCGATCAGTTACGAGCGGTCGTTAGACTTCGGAAAGTTGGCCCCGTTTTTTAGCCTCGGAGCAGCGAGGGCACAGACCGTAGAAGTCCACCCGTTGCCAGGCAACTTCAAAATCGGAGTTATCCGCAATCTGCTTGCGCAGGCCTAAGACAACGTCATGAACTGCCGGGTCAGTGTCTGCGTCTATTACGTTCTCGCACTCGATACAAACCAGGTTCACATGGGGTTCCATATTGGGCTCATAGCGCGACTGCTTCTGAAACGGCAGTTCCTGAATGAGGCCGCTCTTTTGGAGCACGCCCAACGTGGAGTAGATAGTGGCCAGGGTCATGGACGGAAAATGTCCTTTGACCCTTTCATAAATCTGCTGGACTGTGGGGTGGTCGGTCGAATTTAGGACCACCTCCGCGATAGCAAGACGCTGTGGGGTAACCCGAACCGCCCACTCCCGCATCCGCTCTACAAGCTCTTGCTGATTTAACATTCAATCTCCTGGGTCCATGAAAACGTTTTTGGAACCGCCTCAATACGCCTGTTTTGAACTCAAAATTGAACTCAAAACTCGTCGGCGGAACCTACGACGAATT
>DUCU01000043.1 GCA_012959605.1 Dehalococcoidia bacterium
ACCACTTTTAACCAAGCCTTAAGAGACCGTCGATCGTGGCGGTCTTTTTGTTTGCTTGTTAACGCTTTTGGCCTCATTGTTAATGGCTCCCATGTAACGTTGGTACAGACCCTTTCGCCACGGTCTCCTACCGTTGGCCGTATAGCGTTTAAGTGGTTTAGATGTTAAGTTGGTAGAGTGCATATAGGTCGAAGGTTGTATTTTCCGTTACTATATAAGCAAGTATTCTAAAACTTAATCTGTTTTCGTCACCGGAAGGTGACCACGGGATCATACACATCTTTAAAGCTGAAGGAGTTTCTACCATGTTCCATAGTTCACGGAAGCCCGGGTTTTACCTACTTACGCCCTTACTGCTGTGCCTTTTCCTGTTGGTGGCCTGTGGGTCGTCCGCAACTACGGATACGGCGGCCCAACCAGCGGCCAAATCAGCGGCCAAATCAGCGGCCACTACACCCCCACAGGCAACGGCGGTTCCCGCGGCTAAGCCGGCTGCGACAGCAGCGCCTGCTGCCATGAAGGTCAAGCCGGCGGGAGCCTTAACAGTGGGCCAGAAGGAATTGGGAACGTTCCAAGGGCACCCGGCACTGGCCGTTAACCCTTCTCTTTTCGTCCAGCAGACGGCTCCCATCAGCGAAGGGCTAGTGACAATCAACATCGACAAAAAAGTTGAAGGCTGGCTGGCCGAGTCCTGGAGCATCTCAGACGATTTCTTGACCTGGACTTTCAAACTCAAAAAGGGGGTTCAGTTCCACAAGGGCTACGGCGAGATGACCGCCGCAGATGTAATCTATTCCTACCAGGAAGGATGGGGTCTCAATAAATTGCATGCCAGGACCCCAGACTTCAAAGGCTTCTGGACGGCTGAAGGCGGCAGCGTCACCCAGGTAGACGACTATACAATTGATGTCAATACCGGCATACCAGTGTCGGAATTGGTGACATTAGAGAACTGGTTGGCAAAAACTCCTTCCGGATCCTCCAACTGGGTAGTGAGCAAATCCCAGTCTGATGAAATCGGTGTTGAAGCAGCCAATCGTGACATCTCCGGCACCGGGCCCTGGTCGATGGAAGAACACCATGACAACGAGTTCTGGCGTATGGCCGCGGTTGAAGACCATTGGCGCCAGACACCGGCCTTCGCAGAGCTGATCTTCCGAGAGATTCCTGAGGAATCGTCCCGTATCGCCGGATTCCAGACCGGCACGCTGGACACATTCCTGATGGCCTTCGACTCCATTCCAGAGGTTGAAAAAGTAGAAGGGGCGAAGTTGTTATCGGTGTCCAACGCCATCGACTACGCCATCAACTTATACGGAGGCTACTATACGGAAGCCTCTAAGCCCGACACCGAAAACCGTGCGTCCTACGATCCCGAGGTGCCGTGGATTTCCAGCAACTGGCATACAGACTCCCCAGAATGGGAGAACGCCCGCAAGTTACGGGAAGCTCTGGCTATCTCCATCGACCGGGATACTATCATCGAGACCCTGCTCAGAGGGTTCGCCGACCCGATCAAACTCTGGTTCTGGGGCAACCACGGATCGCAAATCGATGGCGACTGGGAATACAACCCGGAAAGGGCCAAGCAGCTTCTTGCCGAGGCCGGTTACCCAGATGGGTTCAGCATAACTCTCACGCCCTCTCTGAGAGGCGCGCCCGCTGAGGTAGAAGCCTGTAGCGCCGTGGCGCAGATGTGGGGCGACATAGGGATAGACGTAAAACTACAGAGCCTCCCCTATTCAACTCTGCGGCCCACCATGGTAGCCCGCACATACCAGGGGGCCACCTGCCACGCCGCTGGTGCCCGAATCGTAACGGTCGGCGCTCAGACACTGATTACCGAGAACGCAGCCTGGAATGCTGGCGCGAGCCATCCTTGGATGGAGGAGATCATGCCCAGGATAAGCGCCGCCGTTGACCCGAATGACTTGGTGAAGTTGGAATCTGAGCTAGGCAATTGGCTCTTCGACAATGCCCTTACCTACATCGGACTCTACAGCGTTGGCGCTGTATGGCCGGTGGGTCCACGTATCGAGGAATGGAAGGCCGATATTAAATTCACGGATCTCAGAAACATCAATGGGTATGAGTACATCAAGCCTCGGTAGGGCCATAGCAAGTAGGGCCGAAAGGTCCTATGGCGGCGACAACTCCCAAGCCGGGCGCATTTCTGACTTTGAGTGCGTCCGGCTTGGACGTTCACCGTCGTGTCGACCAGATATCGACGGCCTTTGATTGGAGATGTAAGGGCATGCAGAAGTTCTTGATGCGCCGCTTCTTAGTAGCCATCCTCACTGTTATAGTCGTCTCACTGATAATCTTCGTCATGAGCAGGGCCGCCGGAGATCCTCGCGCCCTCCTGCTAGATGACTACTCCACCATGGAGGACTGGGATCGGCTAGGTGAGGCCCTGGGACTGGACAAGCCCTATTACCAGCAGTACGGGATATTCATCAAAGACGCATTAAAGGGAGAATTCGGCGAGTCGATCCAACAGGGGCGGCCTGCTATGCACATCGTGCTGGAACGTCTTCCCGCCACTCTTCAACTAGCATCGGCCTCGTTCGCGCTGTCTCTGCTGATTGGCGTTCCGCTGGGGATAATGTCGGCGGTCAAGAGAGGCAGCCTTATCGACCAGTTCGGCAGAGCGGTAGCCCTCGTCGGTCAATCGGCACCGCCTTTCTGGCTAGGAATAATGCTGATGTTCTTCTTTTCAGTGCGCCTTGGCTGGCTACCACCGTTTGGCCGTGAAGACCCACGGGGTGTAATTCTCCCAGCCATCACTCTGGGCTGGTTCTATGCGGCTGCCAACTTGAGGTTGATCCGCTCGGCGATGCTAGACGTGCTGGACTCCGAGTACATCAAATTGGCCCGTGCCAAAGGAGTGGCCAGCCAAACCATCATCCTTAAGCACGCCTTGCGAAACGCCATTATACCGGCGTTGACCTTTGCGGGCGTTACTCTCGGCGCATTAGTTACTGGCTCTCTCGTTACGGAGACTGTGTTCGCCTGGCCCGGACTCGGCAAACTTGCCGTGGACGCTTTGTTCGGCCTTGATTATGCCCTTCTCCAGGCGGTAGTAATCGTATTCACTCTCTTGTACGTGACCGCGTCCTTCCTGGTAGACGTCCTATACGCGGTGATAGACCCACGCATCCGGTATACGTAAGGTACAGGAGAAAAAGGTTAGATGGCATCTAAAGAAATTACGGATATCATCGTAGCCAGAAAGCCGCGCCTCGCCGGATTGGCCAGTATCTGGCGCACCTTACGGTCTTGGCCCGTTGTGCCGGTGGTTTTGCTATCCCTGGTGCTTGTTTCGGGCATCGCAGCGCCATGGGTCGCTCCCAATGACCCAGATCGGGGCAACCTGAGGGAGCGTAATCTGCCGCCCTTTTGGTCCGGTCCTGAAACCGCGCTAAAAACGGTTGCAGACAATGTCGCCTTGGAAGAACAAGGAAGGTTGATAACCCTGAGGAATGCCCAGAAGATAGACCCGCAAGCTGGCGTAGGCGATACGGTAGAAATTGAGATTTCGGCTGGTGGCAGCACCAAGTACCTGCTGGGCACCGACCAATTGGGAAGGGACCTATTGTCCCGTGTGATCTACGGTGCCCGCATATCTCTGATTGTAGCCGTGGTGACTCTGGGTGTCGGGGGCACTATCGGGGTTAGCCTGGGACTGGTCGCCGGCTGGTACGGAGGCTGGGTGGACGAACTGATCATGCGGTTCGTCGATGTCATGCTCTCCTTGCCTCTAATCTTGGTTGCCTTGGTCCTTGTGGTGACATTGGGTCAGTCTTTCTCAATCATAGTCACCGTGCTTTGCCTTTTTATTTGGCCGCGTTTCGCCCGCCAGATTCGTGGCGAAGTGTTGCAGCTAAAGACGCAAGACTATGTAGCATTGGCCAAGGTTGCAGGGGCATCGACACTGAGGATACTCTTCATCCATATCTTCCCAGGCACCATCAACACTCTTATCGTAGTGGCCACGCTGCAGATTGGTATTGTTATCCTTCTGGAATCTGTGTTGAGCTTCCTGGGGGCTGGTGTTCCCCCGCCCACGGCTGCTTGGGGTTCCATGGTAGCGGATGGACGTGACCGGCTAGCCGGATACTGGTGGATCGCTACTTTCCCTGGTTTGGCGATAATGCTCACGGTAATGTCGCTAAATCTCTTTGGTGACTGGCTCCGGGACAAGCTGGATCCACGCCTGCGCCAGTTGTAGAGGAATGACCCACCCGCCACTCTCGACAGGCATATGTAGGCAGAAAATCACCTGATTGCAGCCAGCGTCAAAGCCCCCGACCCGTATGGATCGAGGGCTTTGACGCTGGGTAAATAGTCACGAACTTTTCCGTACTCAATCTGCTCTGAGTC
>DUCU01000044.1 GCA_012959605.1 Dehalococcoidia bacterium
AGCATGCGCCAGGTTCACGCTGAACGGGGTAATCATCAGCGGTGCGCCTTAACCGGCCCTGATTGATAGCTCACCCGTGACGACCTTGTCAGATGCAATCTTGACGTCGCAAACCTGGACCAGTTCGCACCCACCGTCCAATGCATAGCCATTCACGGTGGCAATCACGGGCTTGTTGCTGTTCCCACACAGTCATGAAGGTGTCGACCAAACTCTGTAGGGGGGTGTGTCCGCCGCCAGATGCAACAGAAGATGAGTCCTCAGAATCGTTGCTTTCCCGAATATCCTAACCGCTGCAGAACGCTCTGCCGGCACCGGTTAGGATTAGAGCTCGTACCCCATCATCCACTTCCACCATCCCCGTCGCTTCCTTGAACTCTGCCATCAGGTCGTCGTTCAATGCGTTGAGCTTCTCCGGGCGATTGAGGGTCAAGTAAGCAATCTGGCCTCTTCGCTCGTAGATTATGTTCTCGAAGGACAAGACGGGTCTCCTTTTTTCGGGGCGTTGGGTGTTGGGCGTCAGGTTTTAGTGGTTAGGGTCGGCGTGCGTCTAGGATGGGGTGTTCTAAGGGGACGCTCAAGATTCAGATACGGCCTAACGGGCCTGGTATGCTGGGTTCTCGCAAATAAAAACTATCAGACCTGAATTAGGGGTTTTTAGTGATGTCTATCCCCTGAATTACGATTGGCGACGTGGGTTTGTTACCCGCGCTGGTCTGGACTAATGAAATAGCGTCTGCCACGTCCTGTCCATTTGTTACCTGGCCAAAGATTGTGTGGGCGCCGCTCAGGTGCGGAGTCGGCACTGTGGTCACAAAGAACTGGCTGCCGTTGGTGCCTGGACCCGAATTGGCCATGGCCAATCTGCCCGGCTGGTCAAAGGTTAGGTTTGGTACTAACTCATCTTGGAACCTATAGCCGGGGCCGGCGGTTCCGGTCCCTGTGGGGTCGCCACTCTGAATCATGAAAGATGGTATGACCCGGTGAAAGACCACGCCGTCATAAAATCCGTCATTAGCCAAGAATATGAAGTTATTCACTGCGATTGGGGCCTGGCCAGAGAACAGTTCAATTTCCATGTTGCCCTGGTTGGTTTTGATCAGAGCAACGTATCTGGCAGTTGGGTCGATCGTCACCGGCGGCACTATTGAATATTGGGCGATGCGGACGCCGTTGTAATCAACAAATTGTTTAACGGGGCCGCTTCCCGACGCAGTGCCGGGATCAGTTGCCAAAGCGGTGGCAGAAACAGATTCCGGATTGAGAGCAGTGGTGGCTTGCGGTTCTGGAGTCCCCAGAACACAGGCAACTAGTGTGATTGAGATGGCAAAAAATGCCAGGAGAAGTTTTGTTTTCATAATCGAAAGGATACCATAGCCAGGCGTGTTAATTTAATCCCGTAAGCCGCTATTCAGGCAAAATTCACCCAGAATTTTACTTGTAAGTTCTGACCGAATAGACAAGCTTATTACCTGCTTCACCAGTCAACCAACAGGCTGATTAAGACTGGCTGATCAGCCTGCGCGACTCTGTTATCTGGAGGGCATGAGCTTCCATGTGTTTGGCCAGAAATTCGATAACGCCTTGAACAGTCATGGGGTTGTTCTCACCGCGGTGTCCCAATTTCGGTAAGTCACTGGCGGCAATCTCCCCGACCGTTACTACGGCCGATTCATTGGCAAAGGCCAATGACTTCACCAGTTCATCCAAAGAATCGTCCGCGTGCTCAACTACTGCTGCGGTGCGCCGGTCGTTCTCAACGTCACTGCGGGTGATATTTGGGTCGTCTCCCTTGGTTATTAAGACCGCCTTCTCCATCCAGAAATACTCAATCTCTGCGATGTGGGCCAGCAACTGCGCAACCGTCCATTCATCTGGAGCAGGTATCTGACGTATCTCTGCTTCTTGGACGCCGTCTATGGAGCCCATCACCGTCTGATGTGCTGCTTGGAGTAACTGTTGTAATGCGAGTGTTTGGCCTTGGCTAGTTGTCATAATTTGGTTGCAACCTGGAATAATAAAATGTTGGACACATGGATTTGGTTGGTCAGACGGAGCATATCAGATGGGCAGCTCCGAGAGAAAGATCGACTTAACTTTGCTCTAGTAATGTACGTTTTCGTCTTCGTCGTCGTCCCACAGGTCGGGGTCTTCCCATGGTTGCAGACCTTCTTCCGGGTCGCCCACCGGCCGGAGTTTGTTGGCCACGAATTGGATTGAAACCAGAGCCAAGACCAGCAGGACCAACCCGCCCAACAACCAGCTATTGAAGAACAATATGGCATTTGGTCGTTCGGTCTGTTGGTTAAAACCGCCGGGGGCTGAAGGCGCTGGAGCCCGAGCACCGCTGGACTCCCCTGCCCAACGGGCATCCAGGCCATCAACATCAAATCCGTAGACCTCAATCAATGCGGCATCCATGGTGCTGCCATTGGCAAGTCGGCCAAGGAAGCGCTGGAAACTGGCCTCACCAAAATCATTGATCATGAAGGCAACCACGCTCAGAGACTTTTGGTAGAAAGAGCCAATGCTGTGGGGTGTGCCAGTCACTGTGTTCATCGCCCGGAGCGGGTTGGTACTTGAGTCTAGACTCCCGCCGCTGAAGACCCTTACGAACGGATCCATAAAGCTGGCGAATCCTTCATCCAACCAGGAAGGAATAGGTTGGGCGTTATTCCCCATCGCCTGGCTCAGCAACAAGTGAGTGGTCTCGTGGACAATCAGCCCCCGGTCCATTCCCAAACCCAAGAATAAACTGCGGCTGGGAAAGGCGAATCCCTGGAATATCTGTTGCTCGGTGGTGGTGCGGCTCTGCTGCGGAAACGCGTCCAGGGTGTGTGACCGTTTGGCATAGATCACACCCTTGATCTCGTTGGTCTCGTCAAGTTTCAGCAGCCGTTGGAGACGTTCTAGGTCAGCTTCTAGACTTTTGGCCACGGCTCTAACTCTGGATGCAGGTTGGTCATAGTACTGGAGGGTCAGAGGGCCGACCTTGACCTCTTCCCAGTCAAATCGAGTGTCGGTGTATTCCACAATAGTGGCGTCGGTGCGCAGGACATTGCCCTGGGCGTCCGTGATTTCGTAGTAGTATTCCACTTCCGTGCCGGGCGGCAGGTAGGTTGAAACTTCTCCCGTCAGATTCAGGCTGGCGTTGATCCGGTTGGAAGGCACAAAACTTGGGTAGGCGTAGGCCCAGACCCGGCTGCCAACAGTACGGTAAAAGAGCCGGACTTCGACAATGTTGTCATCCCCTCGGGCCGTTACCGACAAGTCTACGTTGCCGGGGAAATCAACCTCTTCACCTGTTTCTATAACTTCAATGCTGCCACCGGCGGCAGACAAGCCAGCGGCTGGTGAGAAGACAGCAAGGAATAAGGCCAGCAATACCGCAGCCATGAGCAGCAGAATGGCTCGTCGGCTGGATATATTCGTGTTTGAAGCGGCAGATACAGAAATGATGATGAAGTCTACCAGTGGCATCTGGCTGGATCAGATACCACTTACCAGAGGTTATTTAGTCATCAATCGGGATGGCTCAATGAAGTATACGTCCATTTACCACTAATGGCTCTGCCAACTTGGCTAGTTGGTGGCCTGTTCCATGTCCAGTAATGACTGCTTGCGGTCCAGTCCCCAGCTGTAGCCGCCGAGCCCGCCGTCTTTGCGCAGCACCCGATGGCAGGGTACAACCAAGGCTACAGGGTTGGCCCCGCAGGCTGTTCCTACTGCACGGGAGGCGTTGCCTTTGCCCATGTTTTCAGCCACCTGTTGGTAGGTGCGGGTCTCTCCGTAGGGGATCTCCCGCAACGCCTGCCATACCTGCTGCTGGAACGCTGTGGCTTGAATGTCCAATGGCAGGTCGAGACCGGTCTTCTCGCCGTCCAAATAAGATAGTATTTCAGCGGTCCAGATGGCCAGGTGACCTCCGTCTTGTTGGTGGGTGGCCGAGGGAAATTCAGACTGCAGATTCTCTTTTAGCGCCTCATCTGAGTTGCCCAGTTTCACCGAGCAGACGCCTTTGTCCGTGGCGGCCACGAGCAGCCGGCCCATTGGGCATGCCACCAGGGTGTGATAGATGTTCATGCCCTGTCCTCCCTTGTTGTAGGCGCCGGGACTCATGCCCAGCTGTTCTTCTGAAGTCTCGTACAATCTGCTGGGCGAGCTGAACCCGGCTTCGTAGAGTGCGGTTGAGATGCTTTGATCGCCTTTGATTATGGCCTTGAACCGGTCTAGACGCCACGCCGATGCGTACTGCTGGGGCGTGACCCCGGTGGTCTCTTTGAACACTCGCTGCAGGTGCGACGGACTGCTCCAGACCGCTTGACCCATCTCGGCTAGGGTGGGCCGAGTCTGACCGACCAGATTGTTC
>DUCU01000045.1 GCA_012959605.1 Dehalococcoidia bacterium
AATTTCCGGGAGCTGGTCGGGCTGTAACCAGACCCACATAGCCGTAGGGGCGGGTTTAAACTCGCCCTGCCTCTCTAACACTCTGTGCATCGTCCGTAGGACGAACCCAATAGCTGCGCCATCAACAGGAGCCAATATGCCCTCCAAACTAGACGCCTGGTTGGAACTGACCGTTGAAGAGGCCATCGACCCCAGTCTGCCCATCTGCGACCCGCACCACCACCTCTGGGACAAGCCTCAGGATCGGTACATGATAGACGAAGTGACTTCGGATCTGGGTTCTGGACACAACGTGGTGCAGACATTGTTCGTGGAAGTTGATGCAATGTACCGGGCGTCGGGTCCGACCGAGATGAAACCTGTTGGCGAGGTCGAGTGGGTCAATGGCATCGGCGCACAGAGCGACAGCGGCGCTTACGGCCCGACTAGGGTAGCAGCAGGTATCGTTGGCTACGCAGACCTGAACCTGGGCGCGGCAGTGAAATCGGTGTTAGAAGCCATTGAGACTGCCAGCGGTGGCCGATTCCGAAGCGTGCGCCACACCTGCAGTTGGGACGAGTTTGAACCGCTGCGTTCCCACCGTTCCGGCTACCCCGGTATGATGGCTAGCGCCAAATTCAAAGAGGGATTCAGCGTGCTAATGGGGATGGGCTACGGCTTTGACGCCCTCGTCTACCACCCGCAGATATTGGAGCTGGCAGAACTGGCAGACGCCTTCCCCAACGCCACTTTCATCCTGAACCACATCGGACGTCCCTTGGGTATTGGCCCCTACACCGGTCACCGGGACGAGGTGTTTGAAGTCTGGAAGAAGGACATGACCACCCTGGCGGAACGGCCCAACATTGTGGTCAAAGTTGGTGGGCTAGGCAACCGGGTCAGCGGCTTCGACTGGGACACCAGACCGTTTCCACCATCTTCAACGGAACTGGCCAAGACCACTGGACCCTATTACCTGCACGCCATTGAGACATTTGGGCCGGAACGCTGCATGTTTGAGAGCAATTTCCCAGTGGACAAGAATTCCTACTCCTACGCGGTCATCTGGAATTCCTTCAAGCGCATGACGCGTGACTTCTCCGACGCCGAGAAGGCGCTGCTGTTCCACGACACCGCTGCCAAGTCCTACAAACTGCCGCTGTTGTCTGAGCTATAGCCTAGAAGGGCCGCGCGGGGGAACTCCGACGGTAGACACCCGGTGATCCCGCTGCATGACCGTAGCTGCCGCCAATATATTCGTGCATTGTGTCAATCGCATGGGCATCCACCCAGGCTTGGGATTCAGGCACGTTTTCGTGCTCGAATTCGTACATTGTCAGATATTTTGGCTGTCCCTCAATAACATGGTAGCGGCGTACAAAGGAGCAGCTAGGAATGGTCAGATTCCTTGGCGTGCGATTGTTATCATAGTAGTCGTTGTACTTGGCCTCTATCTCGGCGGGCACGTCCATCCGCCCGATCTGTAGCGCCGGAGCCATCCCTCTTCCCGTGGTGTCCTGATCTATTTCATTGGGGTATATCTGAGTGCAGAGGCTACGGACCGTGCCGCGGCCAACCACGGTGGGTGCCAAGCGTTTGGTCTTCTCCGACGGGTTCTGAATCACTTCTTTGAAAGCATCGGTATTGGTCACCGCCACCGACTCAAGTTCGTAGATGACCAAATAACGTGGCCCGCCCTTCACGGCCTGATAGCGACCAGCGTCCAAGATCCCCGGCACCTTCAGCCATTCTGCTAGATGCTCTTCTTCGTACCAGGCGTTGAATTCGGCGTCGTACTCCGAATCTACGTCTGTGAAGAGCATTAATAAGGCCGAGCCTTTCTTTTTAACCATCTACAATTCCCTTCGACTCTAATTCGAGGTTTCGAGTACCAATGTAGCGAAGCGCATGAATATACCTCCCCTGGGCTCGGCCAGCGGCCCATTGGCCACCAGACAAGCAATAACATATTTGCTGCCGGGGACCGCGCTGGCGCTTAGTTCTATTCGCTGGGGAGCGTTAATCCCGACAATTACGCCGGTACTCCGGTCGATCTGCCCGTTGACCCAGACCTCGCCGTAGTTATCCACGTTGGTCTCAAACCACAACCGCGCCCCTTCCACTGTCATGCCATTGGTCTCATGGGGTAGTTCCACGGTTATCCGGTACCAGGCAAAGGTGAAACCTTCAGAGAGGCTCTCTCGAATATTAGCGCAGACCGGCCAACTAGAGTCGTCGAAGTCAGCCGTTCGGGGCGGGCTGGCCAACAGACGTGCTGTTAGGCCCTCGTTGGGTTCTCCGGGCACAAATCCTTCACCGACACGCCATTCTCCTGCCACTTTCTGTCGGTCGTCGGCGTTGTTCAGATCCAGTGCTACTCTTGGCATCGTGTATCTCCTAACCCCCGTTTCGAATGAAGTCTGCTATGCGCTCACCAATCATCATAGTGGTGACGTTGGTGTTGGCACGGATGCAGTTGGGCATGACCGACGCGTCGGCGATGCGCAGGTTTTCAATACCGTGGACGTGGCCGTGCTGGTCAACCACCGCCATCCCATCTGAAGACGGACCCATCTTGCAGGTGCCAGATATGTGCTGGCCAGTGGTGACATCCCTGGCGCAGAACGCGTCCAGAGCATCGTCCGAAGACAGCTCTTCTTCGGTGGGTTCGATCCGATACTCGACTATGTCTCTGAACCCTTCACCTTCGCCAATGCTGACACACGTACGCACCATCTCCCGCATCCTCTGTTTGTCGAACGGGTCCTCCAGATAGTGATATTCCAGAGACGGCTGCTCGTTAGGGTCAGTAGATGTAAGTTTCAATTCCCCGGAGCCCATGGCCAGGTCTAGCACGCCCAGCATGCGAACGCCTAGGGGTTCCATGCGGTCACCGCCCCGGTCAATACGCTCCGTGGCGTAGGACTGCATCAGGATCATCAAGTCATTGCGGTATTCCGAACCATCGGCGGTCCAGCGCAGGCCCATCTGCACCCTCGGCGCAAAGCCGTCCAACGGAAAGTCTGCTTTGGTCTTGAAGGTCACGTAGATCATGGGATGGTCACGCAGATTTTGTCCCACACCGGGCAAGTCGTGCACCACTGGCAGACCCATCTCGTTGAGGTGGGCGGCGGGGCCAACCCCCGACAGCAGCATGATCTGTGGAGAGCCAATGGCGCCGGAACTGAGGATGATCTGGTCGGCTTCAGCCACAAATACCTCACCGCCAGACTCGACTTCAACGCCAACTGCTTTCTTGCCCTCGAATATTATTCGGCGGGTGGTGCAATTGGGCCTAATGGTCAGATTCAGTCGGTGCCGGGCCGGGTTCAAGTAGCCCAGAGCAGTGCTGAACCGGATACCGTTGGGGTTGTTGAACGGAATCGGGCCAATCCCAGAGGCCTCCGGGTGGTTGTGGTCGGGACTTTCCGGGAAGCCAGCAGATCGGCAGGACGTCTGAAACGCTGATTGGTCCGGGTTCAACTCATCCTGCTTGAACCGGCGGGCGATTATCGGTCCGTCGCTACTATGAAAATCGTCTTCCGGAAAGTCGGTATCCGTCTCAATCTTCCGAAGATATGAAAGACATTGGGTAAAGCTCCACTCGTCGTTGCCCATGGCAGCCCACGAGTCATAGTCCTCGGGCACGCCGCGCAGAAACACCTGACCGTTGATGGCGCTGGAGCCGCCGGTAACCTTGCCACGGGGGACCATCATCGGCGGCGAGGTTTCGGTGGCCTTGCCCCAGTACTGCCAGTTATGGTCGCTGGTCATGATGTCTGTGGCAGTGGCGTAGCCGAATTTCACCTCGTCGGGCAGTTGCTCAAACTCTGGGTAGTCTGGGCCCGCCTCCAGCAGCAGCACGGAGCGGTTAGAGTCCTCGCTAAGCCGAGAAGCCATGATCGAGCCGGCCGAGCCAGCCCCAACAACTATCACGTCGTACTTCATAATCTATCTCCCAAATTCACGCCTGTCAGATATTCACGTCTCACGACGTCGGTCCAAATATTCGCATTAGACTACGCCAGGCCGGAGCATCGCAGGCCCAGATAATAGTGGCGAGGCCACCCAGCGTCAACTGCCAGCCTATTTGACAAGCAGATGCGTATGATTAGAATGTCAGAAGCCAATTTAAAACGAGGACATAAACATGCTCAAGCACTTTGGTAGCTTGTATGCCGGACACGTGGACCTGGGCGACCTGGGACTAGGGGCAACTGCCCTCAATGACCGTCGCTTTCCAAACGAACATTTGATTACTATCTATGACCGTGTCGAGAAACTGGTCAAAGTTATGGATGACCTTGGCTACCACAGCTTCTGGGCTGCGGAACACCATTTCCAACACGAGGGCAAC
>DUCU01000046.1 GCA_012959605.1 Dehalococcoidia bacterium
AATGCTTGCTGTATCGGGTGGAGATTACCGTTCTCGGCAATCCCTTCAATGGTTGTAATCTCCGCGCCGTCCACCGACGCGGCCAGAGTAATGCACGAGGCGTACATCTCGCCGTCTACCAGCACGGCACAGGCGCCGCATACACCCACACTGCAACTTTCTTTTGTTCCGGTGAGACCAATGTCGTACCGGATGCAATCGACCAATAGACGCCGTGCCGGGATGTCTAATTCGTGGTCGGTGCCGTTGACCTTAAGGCGAACCTTTTGGTTCATACCATCCCCTTGCCAGTCTCAATTATAAATGGACTCGAGGCTAGTTTTTCCTTCGATTTTCACCAGGAAAAACCACGCCCAATGTTATACTACCGTCCTCAACCCTCGCAAGCATCTAGCCGCGATTCTCTGGGTAGGTCTTGCAACTTGGTTGGCTTAAATAATTTGGTTAAATGGTGAGAAAATGACTCAGAACAACGGCGAATTTTCTTCAATCCACGTTGGCAACACTGTCTTGGTGGTGACCATGGAGATGGATGAAGCAGACGAAGCTGAATTCAACGAATGGTATAACGAGCAGCATCTGCCGGAGCGCATGGCCATCCCTGGCTACGTTTCCGCCCGACGATTCAAGCTGGAAGACGGGAACAACGCCCTAAAATACCTTTGCATCTGGGAGATGGTTGACGGCAGCCCGCTACAGAGCGAGATGTACAAAGACCAGAACGCACATCCCACCGAGCTTTATCTGAGGGTAAACAAGACCATCAAGGTCAGGACCCGTGGTCTCTACCACCAAGTCTACCCAGAGTCCGGAACGTCGTTTGAAGACCGCTCCGGCTTCCACGGTGAGCGCCTACCCGCCCATCCCTAGACCCGGAATACGGAAGGAAGGTAAGATTTGACCATGCGAATCACCAAAGGGAAGGTCGTAGACGGCCAGGTAATCGTTGAGGGTGACCCTCTAAACGAGGGTTCCACCGTCACGGTTTTGGTTTCCGACGAAACAACTTTCAGGCTGAATGCGGAAGACGAGGCCGCCCTTCTTCAAGCTATCGCCGGAGCGGACCAAAATAACTTGATCAGCGGCGAAGATGTGATTAAGAAAATCTCATAGCCGACCCAATGATGCCAATCAAGGTTGTCGGACGTGCAGCTCTCCAAATTGAAGAGGCCGCCTCTTGGTGGTTGGCTAACAGAACGGCACCTCCAACTGCGTTTCGTGACGACTTAGAGCAAGCCTTCAGCTTGATTTCCGAGCAACCAAGCATCGGTGCTGCAGCAACAAGCTCGGCTTTAACCGGAGTAAGGCGGGTTTTCCTCGGACGTATTCGCTATTTCCTCTACTACCGCGTCCAACCCGACCAAGTTAAAATACTAGCTCTTTGGCATTCCAACCGTGGCCGGGAACCAGAGGTTTAACTGTGTTAGGCGCAACCTCTACTAAAACGCTGGCATCACTTCTTTGGCGAATAGCCGCATGGACTTGAGCACTTTCTCTTGCGGCATTCCGCCAAATGAGAAATTGCAGCCAAACAGCTCGATTCCCTGATCGTGCAACGCTTTAATCTTGGCGATCATCTGGTCTGGAGTTCCGATGAATGCTCGATTCTCATACAGGTAATCATAGCTGGGCGGGAGTTCAGTGCGCGTGTTCCTGAAGTCTTCCATCTTGTCCCATACTTCGCTGCCGGTGTCGAAGGTCCGACGCCACTGGATCATATCTATATTCCAGTCCAAGGCAGGCTTTGAATCGGCTCTGGCTTCCTCCTCGGTCTCCGCAACGTAGAAATACCTGAAGAAGGGAATGTCGCCCATGTTCATGTTTTGGCCCTTCTCCTTAGCCAGGTTGACCATTGTATGGCACAGACTCATGGCATCTTCAGTGTCCAGAACAACGCCGACCAAGAGAGGATGACCTGACGCGGCAACGAAATCCTGGGTGGCCTTGGTACGTGTAGCCGCTATATGGATTGGCGGATGGGGTTTTTGAATGGGCAGAGGCACCAGATTGGCATCAGTTATCTTGTAATGCTTTCCCTCAAATGAATAATTCTTGGTGGTCCACAGACCCTCAATCATGGTGATTGATTCCTGGAACCGCTGTTGACTCTCTTCTACAGGCACCCCAGCCACGTTGTATTCAGACGAAGCAGCGCCCCGGCCGAAACCAACTTCGATTCGACCTCCACTGAGGATATCCAAGGTCGCTATCTCCTCAGCTAGTCTGGCGGGAAGATGTAGGGGCGAAACGAATATCGCTGATCCGATTCGCAAAGTGGAAGTGTTGGCTACAATGTGACCGGCCAGGACATTTGGCGCAGCGCCAAGTCCGTAGCGAGTGAAATGGTGTTCGGCCATCCAGGCGCTTTTGAAACCCAATTGCTCGCCTAGGACAAACTCTTCCGTAATGTCATCATAAACCTGCTTAGGGTCTGCGCCTTCCGGCCAGGGGACATGGGAGAATAGGGCAAAATCCATCTCTAAATGCTCTCCATATTGGGTTTCGTGATGCTATTTATCAAATCTCGCATATTAAACCACACAACAGTAGCCACTGCCACCAGAAATATTTACATCGCGCTATGTTACAGCCAGTATCAAATTCAATTCCGCTGACAACCCAGTGTTTATCGGCCAGGCGTGAACCGACGTAAACCAGTGCTATAATCCGGCCTGCCAGCCAACAGAGAATTAAGGATTCGGGGAATTCATTTTGCCGGTACATCTGCTCCATGGTGACAGTTTCTTGGTGCCCAGGCGTTTGGATGAACTCATTAACGAGTCCGGAGCATCCGACGTCTTGGAAGCCAATCGACACCGCTTGATTGGCTCTCAGGCGAAGCCCGGCGAGCTGCTGAGCATGTGCAACGCCCTGCCTTTCATGGACGACTATCGCTTGATAATCGTTGAAGGTTTGTTGGGCACTGCCGAGTCCAAGGGCCGTGGCCGCCGGCGGGCATCTTCTGACGATTCTGGGGTGGCTAGCCAGTGGAAATCCCTGGGTGAAGCTATTCCCCAGATGCCAGACACCACAGTACTGCTATTCACCGACGGTTCATTGGCAGCCAGTAATCCGATACTCCGTATGCTGAAGCCCGTGGTTCAAGTGGAGGAACTATCTGCCCCCAACGGCGAGGGATTGGCTCGTTGGGTCAAAGGCATGATTGAAGCCAAAGGCGGTTCCATCAGCCCTGCAGCCAACCGATCAATCACCGACCTGGTGGGCAACGATCTATGGACTTTGAACCAAGAACTGGAGAAGTTGGCCCTCTACTGTGCAGGTCGAGAGATTCAGGAATCAGACGTTGGCGAAATGGTCTCCCAAGTGCGCGAGGCCAGCATCTTTACAGCCGTTGACGCCATGATTGAAGGCCGCCCTGGCGTGGCCCTGCGTTTGCTCCACCAACTGAAGCAAGACGGCAAGGAAGCCCTTTACGTGATTAGCATGGTGGAACGCCAGCTACGCCTGATGGCCTTGGCACGTGACGCCATGGACCGGGGAGTTCCGCAGAGTGAATTGAAAGGCCGGCTGGGAACATCTTCAGACTTTGTAGTCCGGAAGACTGCTGAGCAAGCACGCCGTCATCCCATGCCGGAGATCATCAGGCGGTACAACCAGCTTTTAGAGGCCGATCTGGCCATCAAGCGCGGAAAGCTAGAACCCGAGTTGGCTTTGGAGCTGCTGGTGGGAGACGGAGTGGCCAACCGCCAGACCTAATCCGCGTTCAATTCCCCTACTGGTATCACCGGGTTATAGCAGGCCACAAAGTGGTCCCGCTCGGTCTCAACCAACTTGGGTTTTACCTCGGCGCGGCATTGACTCTGCGCTTTAAAGCACCGAGGCAAAAACGGGCACTCCATGGGCAGGTTGACCATGTCTGGCGAGCTACCAGGCAGCGGCTCGATCCTTTTCCCTGGGTCATCCATCCGCGGCAATGCCTGTAGCAAGGACCAGGTATAAGGGTGCTGGGAGCGCCGGAACAACGGCACCACCTCGGCATTCTCCACCACGTTGCCAGCGTAGATCACGCCCACTTTCTTGGCCATGGCCGCAACCACGCCCATGTCATGGGTAATCAACAGAACTGAAGAGTTGAAATCCTTAACCAGTTCCCTTATCCGGTGGAGTAATTCAGCCTGGAGAGTCACGTCCAAACCGGATGTTGGTTCGTCGGCGATGAGTAGTTTTGGTCGAAGGATCAATGCCATTGCCATCATGATCCGTTGACACATGCCGCCGCTCAGGGCGAATGGATACTGGCCCATAATCCGCTTTGGGTCTGGTAGGCCCATCTCGTGGAGCATGTCCTGGGCCATTTTGTTGGCGTTCCGAAGCGACACATCACTGTGCTCCAGAATCACTTCTTCTAATTGAGGGCCGATGCACTCAAGGGGGTTCAACGCCGACTTAGCGTCCTGGAAGACTAGAGCAATCTCGCGACCGCGAAGATCCCGCATCTGGTCAGGACCAGACCGTAGGAGGTCAATGTCCTTGTACATGATCCGACCGTCGGCAACCTCAGCGTTATGGGGCAGCAGGCCCATAACCGTCAAAGCCAGAGTGCTCTTGCCGGAGCCGCTCTCGCCAACTACGCAATAAACCTCACCCTCTTCAAGGGTAATATTCACATTGTTCAGCGCCCTGACCCGACCGGCGGAGGTGCCAAAACTCACAGTTAGGTCTTCTATTCTCAGCAGTGCACTCATGTGCCGAAGCGCTCCATATTAGTAATCTTCTGCTACTACTACGTATCGGGGGCGGTTTTGTGTCTAAGGTCCACCGGATGGAATCGGCCTGCCTGCAGTTCTTTTATGAGGTCTGCCAAACAGGATACATGCCGCTCAAATTCGGTTGCCACGGTGCCAATCTGTTCCACTTTATGGGCATCGCTACCGGCGGTCATGCTCACACTCAGCATCCCACCTAAGTCCAGCGAGAACTGGTTTTGTATTGAAAGGCCGCGCCCATTCAGCGCTTCCAGGCCCTGACACATCTGGAAGAACTCATCACCGCCCGCCCGTTCCAGCATCTCTTCCCGGACGCCGGGTTTTTCCGCCGGTTCCTCTATAAAGCGCCGACGATAGGGGTGGGCCGCTATCATCGCCCCGCCTGCTTTGTCTACGCAAGCCTGGAGGAATTCGGGTTTATGCATGCCAAATTCGTATTTGCTTAGTCCAAATACTAATACGTGCCCGGCCTCGGTATTGATCTCACATCCTGGAATAATCAGAAAATTGTGCCTGTTGGAGAGGTAGTCTATCTGCTCGGTGGTCCAGAATGCATCGTGGTCGGTGAGGCAGATGGCGTCCAGTCCCAGAGACTTGGACCCCTCAATTAATTCATCAACACTCATGAAACTGTCATCAGAGTGGGGATAGCTGTGGGTGTGAAGGTCTATCAGCAAGAACTATTTATTCAACCTAGTTATTGGTATTCGATGAGTTAGGCTCATGATAGCAAACCAAAGCCAGGTTGAAAAATCGTAGGTGGATTCGCATTCTAGCGTTCATTCGATTTGGTAAGATTGCCTCTACTCTAGCTTGATAAAAGAACCGAAAATTACCCATGCAGCACACCTTCAGGTATCTCAGAGCGATGACCAAGTCGCTGGCTGGCCTCGCCCTTCTTACGGTTCTGATTGCCCGCAGCGCGGAGGCTACATCCTCCCCAGTACGCAACTACAGAGCCTGTTGCCACCGCTGCGCCCACAGCAGTTACAGAACCGATACAGGTTCCAGATGCCACGCCAACCCTAGAACCTTCGGCGGCCCCTACCCAGACTAGCAATTCAACCATTGTGCCCGCAAATACACCATCTCCGGCTCCTAGCCCAACTCCCCAGCCTCAGCCGACGCCGACCCTTACGCCGGAACAAAATCTATTAGGCGGACTGTCTTGGACAAAAGGGAATCTAGACCGGTTTGAACAACGGGCGGTTTCTGCCCTCAGGTCCATCTTGGATCAGAACATCACCTTGGGACGATTCTTGGCAGGCTCCAGTTGGGTCTCCGACGGCATTGATAGCGCCGAGATGGCGACCATAGAGACGTTTGCCATCATTTCATCAGCGGACATTGAATGGCTGAGGGATTCCACCGTGTCGGCCTAGACAAAGGACTTCTGGTTGCGGAGTTTCTTGGACGTAGCACCGTTCCCAAACGTTTCGGTGCTGATGGCGTCGTTGCCTTGGGTGTTGGAAGGCCACACCAGCGACCGAAGAGTAGCCCAACGAAACTTGGCTTTAATCGCCCAAAACGATGGCGCATTCTTGGAGGGTTTACTTGAACTGCCCTGGGTTCGAGACGATATCTCCTCAGACGAGGCGGTTGCCATCCAGGAAATTGTCGAACTTCGGTCGGACACAACGCAATCGCTTCTGGAGAATGCCTGGTTCTTGGACGACCTGACCTGCCACCTGTTTTACTAGACCTTGAATGGACCAAAGATGGGATATCTGAAAATGACAAACTGGCGATTGGCCTTATGGCTTTGCTGGATCAGCCAACCGCCGGAATCGTCGCAACCGTTCCGTGGTTCATCACCGCGCCCGTCGAAGACCTAGACATAAACCTTCTGAAAGCAATCGTCAGGCTATTCGCAATTTCTCCGGAATTGAGCGTCCAGGTAGCCGGGATGGATTTCTTCAGAGACTCGGCCAAGACCCAGAGGATTGGGCGCTGCTCACCAAACAAAGCTGGTACAAAGACGGCATCACCGACGATGAAGCCGTGGTGTTAACAGTCCTTCCCGGCCAAGCTAAGAGCGTACCCACTGATTACCAATCACTCGTGGACAACCGATTCTACATGGAGAAAATCACTGAGCCGCTGCCACTCTCAGGATCAGTGGACCTCTACCTGGTCCGATTCCTGGAACACCAAACGGAATCCGCCACCAAGACCCATCTGCGTTCCGCAGTATTGGCCATAGAAAACTACATGGATTTTCCGCTGCCGGTGAAAGAAATCATCATGCTGTTCAGCACTAACATCGACGCCGGTGGAATCAATTACGGGTCGCACTTCACCTTGGATATCTCAGAGGATGGCAGTCTGCCCCAACTGATTAAGGGCGGGATCGTGCATGAGATTACACATTTTTATCTGGTGATGGACACGCCCTGGTTTGCCGAGGGCACGGCCAATTTCTTGGCCACGCAAGTGGGCTTTGAACTGTACAACCAGGAAGTAGCGCCCCGCAGCAACCGGTCAAGTTGCCCTAACGACGTGATCAACATAACGGAGATTGCAGCGGCTTATCCGGGTTATTATCCAAGAACCAATTGCCCACCGGTTCTGCTACCACAATTACGGCGAGAAAATCATTAGAGGGTTCAAAGCGGCCATGGGCGATGAGCCGTTCCAAGCGGCCTGGCGAGAAATATTCCAAACCGGAATAGAAGACAACCTAAAGTTCACGGACGCTGAAATTTACCAGCTATTCTTCAAACATACCCCGACTGACCATATAACCAGGGTCAATCGGGTGTTCATCAATTTCCATGGCGGCGATTTTGTGGCATCACCCTAGGCATTGAGGAACAGGACTAGTTAGCGTCTAAGAAACCCTCTTCTTCCAAGAGCTCAATGACTTCTTCAGCCTTGCCCCGGCCAATCTTTAGCCGACGCTCCAGATAGGAGCTGGTCAGCTGCGGGTTTCTTGCGGCCAACTCCCTGGCTTCTTCCATCATGTGGGCGTCAACGCTGTCTTCGCTCTCTTCAATCTCAGGTTCAGTCACATTGATTTCTGGCACCGGAGGACCTGCCTGGTTCAGCCAGAACTCCACAATCTGGTCAATCTCCTGATCGTAGACCAGTGTCCCTTGCACCCGGCTGGGCTTGGGAGACTCATTGTGCAGCAAAAGCATGTCGCCCTTGCCTAACAGCTTCTCAGCACCAATGGCATCAAGAATCACCCTGGAGTCGACTTGAGAGGCCACTGCAAAGGCGGCCCGGGCCGGCACGTTGGCCTTGAGCAATCCGGTAACCACGTTGACCGATGGCCTCTGGGTTGCCAGCACCAAGTGGATGCCGGTGGCTCGGCCAAGTTGGGCCAGGCGCACAAGGTTCTGTTCCACTTCAAACCCGCCAACCATCATGAGATCGGCCAGCTCATCCACTATCAGTACCAAGAATGGCATCTTTTCTTTGGCGCGTTTGTTGTAGCCCTCTATGTTCCTGGCTCCGATTTCTTCCATCAACTTGTAGCGACCGAGCATCTCCCGGATCAGACCACGCAGCGCGATGTTGACCTCTTCAGCGTCGACAATCACGGGGCCAATCAAATGCGGTATGCCGTTAAACGGAGTTAGCTCAACACGCTTGGGGTCGACCATCAGGATTCGCAACTGATCCGGAGTCTTGGTGAGCAGGAACGAGGCCACGATGGAGTTGATACAAACGCTCTTGCCGCTGCCGGTGGCTCCTGCAATCAACATGTGAGGCAGCGCCGCCAAGTCCAAGACCACAGGACTACCGCCAGTGTCCTGACCCAAGGCGATGGGCAGACCGCCCTTGTCGATCAACCGCTTGAAGGCCGGAGTTTCTATGACTTCTCTGAGGTGCACTTTGCTGGGCGAAGGACTGGGCACTTCCAAGCCCACCAAGGCCTCACCCGGAACGGGCGCTTCAATCCTCAGGTACGGCGTCTTCAGGGCCAGGGCCATGTCTTTCTCACGAGTCAGAATGCTCTGGACTTTGACCCGGCTCCGCTCCACGGATGACGGATCGTCGTTTTCTGTGTCTAGACCTATCGCACCGCGCCTGGAATCCCCTCGTTTGGGCACCCATCCCGGGACCAAACCAAAGCGCACAATTCTGGGTCCGGCTTTGACATCGGTTACTTCAACGCGGACGCCATGATCGCCAAGGGTGCTTTCCACCAACCGGGCCATCTCTTGGAGGGCTGCTTCCGGGGCATGGTGCGTGTCCGGGGGAGTCAGCGCGTCTACTGGAGGCGTCTCCCAGCCTCCCTTGCTCGCTCTGCCGCTGCCGCCACTAGAAGTAATCGTCTTTGTCGCTTTAGGTCTCTTGAGCGGCGGGGGTTCTTTGCTGTCAAAGGTGGGAATCAGGCCCGATTCAGGCATCTCCCATTCTTGATCGTCCCCGTTGTTCTTTGAGTTGGAGCTGCCTCGGCTGACCGGCTCGTACTCGTCCAAATCCGTTACCGGGCGGTCCTTCAACTCAATTTCGCCTCCCCTGCCACCTTCTGTATCGCCTTGGTAGGCTAGGGTGCGCACCGGGGTTTTAGACGGGCCCATGACCAGCATCTTCAACAGGTCTTTTCGCGATGCTTTGCGGTGCATGCCGTAACGCAGGATGCGGAATCTTCGGTCGAGGAATCTAGCTGACTCCTGGATGGCGATGTAAAAATAAAGCACCGCTATCTGGATACCCAACAGTGCAAAACGGCCATAGCGTAGATACACGGAACCGGCCCGTTTTGGCCGCACTACTAGGGGGATTACCAGCACGATGCCGCCCATCTTGGCGGCGGCTAAGATTAAAGGTGTGCCACCTAGGTATGCGCCCCATTTGCCGCCCAGACTGACATCTTCCAATGTGCCGTCGTCAGGGGAAATGGTGGAGAGTATGCCAATGGAAATGGCGACCAATGCGCCAGCAATAATCCAACGACGCCAATGGACGGAGATTACGTGGCGGTTGTAGCGGAGCGTTACCAGAGATACGGCAATCCAGAATCCCAGCGGAATCCAGCCATAGCCTAGGGCTTCAACAGCCCAAACGCGTGCGTCTGTAGAGAAGCCAAAATACAGACCAACAGAAAGACCAATGGCCAATACGACCAGAGTGTCTAGCAGTGACCCGGGGGCTCCATGGATGAGGTCCTTTATCAATGGCGAAGCAGTATCATCCCGCTTACGCCCAATGGAACTGGCCACTATATCCCTCCAGTGGCAGTTGCTATGGCCGTTATCCGGCGAGTGGCTGGACTAAACCTCCAAAACCACTGGAACAATCATAGGGGAACGGCGAACTGAGCTAGCTATGAAGCCTCGGGCAGTTTCTTTGACTTTTGCCTTAAACTCGCCGTTTTCACCGTTTTTCTTGTGGCGGGTGCCGCTGTTGGACAAATCTTTGGCCACGGCAAAGCTTAGTTCTTCAAACAGATTGCCGGTTTCGCTTTCATCCAAGAAACCGCTGGAAACGGCCACCGGTTCACCCACAATCTCGCCGGAGTCTTTGCTAGTAGTCACCACGACAACAACGACTCCGTCCTTGGAAAGACTGCGCCGCTCTGAGAACACCGCGCTCTTGTCGTCACGGGCGGTCAGACCGTCGATGTATATGGGACCGGCGGAGATGCGTTCGTCCATGCGAGAGCCGTCTTCGGTCAGTTCTAGTACATCGCCGTCCACCATCACAAATATGCCGTCTTTGGCCACGTCTAAGTCCCAAGCCAGTTGGGCGTGGGCGGTCAGGTGTCGGAACTCGCCGTGCACCGGCAAGAAGTACTTGGGCCGCACCAAACGCAGCACCAGCTTGAGTTCTTCCTGGCTGGCGTGTCCGTGCACGTGGACTGTGGCAATCCGGTCGTAAAGGACCTTGGCTCCCTGACGGAGTAGACGGTCGATGGTATGGCTAACGGGCAGCTCATTGCCTGGAATGGGGGTGGCCGAGATGATTACAGTGTCTCCAACCATGATGTTGACGTCGCGGTGTTCCTGCTTGGCGATCCGCACCAGGGCCGAAGTTGGTTCTCCCTGGCTGCCGGTGGTCATTAGGACCACTTCTTCTGCCGGTAGTTTCCTGGTCACCGAGAGCGGGACCAAAATCCCTTCCGGTATTTTCAGGTAACCCAACTCGGTGGCAACCTTGATCGTGTCAACCATGCTGCGGCCGACGACGCTAACCTTGCGACCATGTTTCACCGCAGCGTCAACCACCTGCTGGACTCGGGACACCAATGAGGCGAAGGTTGCCACCAGCACCCGGCCATCAGCCTCGCCAATGGCGCGATCAAGCGCCTCTCCCACAACCTTCTCTGAGGTTGTATAGCCCGGCACTTCAGCGTAGGTGGAGTCGGAACAAAGCAGCAGCACGCCGTCGTCTCCATAGTGAGACAAAGATGGCAGGTCAAAGATGCGGCCATCCACCGGAGTGTGGTCAATCTTGAAGTCTCCGGTGTGAATCACAGTGCCCAATGGCGTACCAATGGCAATACCCATGGCGTCTGGGATGCTATGACAAACCCGGAACCATGACACCTCAAAGCTATCGCCAATCTGATGGACTATACCGGGGTCAATGGGAGTCACAACCAAGTCTCGGGCCACTCGCCGTTCTTTCAGCTTGGCAGTGATCAGGCCGTGGGCCAAACGCGGCGCATAGACCGGGCATTTCAGTTGCGGCAGGATGAACGGCAGGGCTCCAATGTGGTCTTCGTGCCCGTGGGTGATGAGAATAGCCCTGACTTTATCGAGCCGTTCCAACAGGTAGGAGATGTCGGGGATTATCAAGTCCACCCCAAACATTCCTTCTTCAGGGAATTGGACCCCGCAGTCGACGATTACGATATCGTCTTCGTACTCCAGGGCCATCATGTTTTTGCCGATTTCCCCAAGTCCGCCCAGGGGAATTATGCGTAGAGAAGATGTCAACGTGTGGTCGTTCCTAGATGTGGATTGCCCAGCCTATATAGAGTCCTAGATTGGCGCCGAAATGATATTTAGAAAAGGGCCAATTGCTCTGGCTGGGATACTTCTTCTACGTTGACGGTGGATGCCTCAGCCTGCTCTATGGCAGCAGCTGCATGACCTGGGTCGGGTTCAAAAGATAGTTGGGCTGTCTGTGGGGCGTCGGGCAATATTTCACCCCGCTCCATGCCAATATCCTTCGTCGCGCCTTCCAATATCTCCGAAATCGCTTTGAAGTCTTCTATCATTGTGGGCCTTAGCTCTTCCCGGCGCAACACCGCTGCAGAATGTAGCACAGGAAAAATCATGCGCCCATATTTCTCTCTCAGTTTCCCACGGGCCTTGGTGATGCCCTCTCCGGGGAAATACCGACCAAACGCGAACCGGCCCAGGGTAACTATGAGTTTGGGGTTGATTAGCTCTATTTGCCGGTCCAGGTACTTAGTACAGGCGGCTATCTCAGCAGTGCCGGATCACGGTTACCTGGAGGCCGGCATTTGACCATGTTGGCGATGAACACGTCTTCTCTAACGAGGTTGATCGAAGCTAAGAGTCGGCCCAACAGCTTGCCGGCGCGGCCCACAAAGGGACGACCATGCAAGTCTTCGTAGTAACCGGGGCCTTCGCCAATGAACATAACATCGGCCTGGGGATTACCCTCGCCCGGAACGGAGTTGGTGCGTCCGTTTGAAAGGGGGCAGTCGGTGCAATTTCTGACTAGTAGATTGATCTGCTCCAGCGACTGCATCGGGCTGTTACCTGCGGATTCTGCAGGCGAGTTCTTTCTGGTCAACGCCAGGCGTTTTGTCAGATAAAGTCATGGTTTCCAACCTCCCGATGCGACTGTTTAGCCAACAGAGAAATGCATCCCAAACCAGAGCTTCGGGTGGCGCCGTGTGATTGTTTAATTTTTCGAATCAGTACTGGCTGCAAGTACCTTTTTACTACATTAATTCAACACCATTTTTCCCTAAGTGGTCTGCCCAGCAGGATGTCTCAGGTAGTTTAGGTGTCACGCAGCAAGGTATGCGGATCGAGGGGAGAAACAAAAAACCAGTATAGTGTCCCGAAGTGGTGTCCATCGTAATAGGCTCCCACCACCGCCTCACCGCATCCCCCAGCCGGGTACCGCCCAACAGGGCTCCCAAGGTCGGTTTAGTCGCGATTAGTCTGCAACGCCGTGTTCCTTGAGATAGGTAACAGCATCATTGACTGTTGTGATATTCGCTGCGTCTTCATCAGATATCTCCAACGGCGAGCCGTCTGTGGAGAATTCCTCTTCAAACGCCATTATCAGTTCCACCAGGTCTAAGGAGTCGGCATTAAGGTTCTCTATGAAAGACGCTGTCTCAGTGACCTCGTCTTCTTCAACTCCCAACTTATTGACCACGATGGTTTTCACTCTGTCATAAACAGTGGTCAATTAATCATCTCCCTTCAGGCACCGGTTCGATCGATGCAACGTCTCCGGACTCTATGCCAGACATTGCAGAACCTAGTACGCCATTGACGAACCGAGCCGAACTTTCACTGCCAAATATTTTTGCCAACTCCACAGCCTCATTGATGGCCGTCTTCTTGGGAGTTCTGGGGGTGTAGATGAGCTCAAACAGAGACAACCGCAGAATATTGCGGTCTATCACTGATAGCTGATTCACAGGCCACGCCGGAGCGTAACGGGTGATTACGTAATCCAAACCTTCGTGCATCTTGGAAACGCCTCTCAAGAGTTCCTGAGCGAACTCTATCGTAACGTCAGACAGCTCTTCTTCCTCGTCCAGCCATTCCAGTGCAGGATTGTCCCAAGTACTCCGCACATCGACCGCGAACAAGGATTGCAGTGCCGCTGTTCTAGATTGTCGCCTTTGATCTGTGTATTTAACCCTAATCATGGGTCACCATTCAAAACCGAGGTGCCTAGGATTCAATTCCTGCCAACTTCCGCATGGATGCGGTGTCTGACACGGTTGTTACCTTTACGCCTCGGTCGATTCTTTTTATTAGGCCTGCCAGCACTCCACCAGAGCCGAACTCCACAAACTGGGTTACCCCAGAATCGACTATATGGCGGACCGAGTCCTTCCACAGAACGCAATGACAGAGGCCGTTAACCAACTCGTGGCGGATTTCCACCGCGGTAGTCAACGACTTGGAGGTGCAATTGCCAACCACTGGCATCTTGGGTTCATTAAAGTGCAGAGACTGGACTGCATCAGCCAGACCTGCTTCTGCTTCCATCATCAACGAGGAGTGGAACGCCCCGCTAACTGGCAGATGAATCGTCTTTTTAGCGCCGCGTGCTGAGGCCAAATCCATGGCCCTAGCTACGGCAATCTTATCGCCACTGATCACGATCTGGTCGTCAGTGTTGATGTTTGCCATTTCCACACCGGTCTCGCTACAAATCTGATCAAAAGCCAACTCGTTTAGTCCCAGGATTGCCGCCATGGCGCCCGGACGGTTGACTGCAGCCTGGTTCATTAGTTCACCGCGCTTGCGGACCAACTTTACGGCATCGGGAAAATTCAGGACGCCGGCGGCCACCAACGAGGTGTATTCACCCAAACTGTGACCAGCCACGGCCTTGGCATGCATCGCCACGGAACCCTGCATTTCGTTCCAGGCCCGCCAGACGGCAATACTCATGGTCATGATGGCCGGTTGAGAATTTGCGGTGTTCTGAAGCTCCGTTGCCGGACCTTCAAATATCAAACGAGACAGAGGAAATCCAAGACTGTCATCCGCTTCTTCAAAGGTTTCCCGTGCAGCCTGTGACAACTCGAAAAGTTCCGCTCCCATACCAACGCTCTGCGACCCTTGGCCAGGGAACACGTACGCTCGGTTATTTGCTTCTTCGGTACTCGTAGCTACCTCCACCGGTTTACGCCGGTTTTCGACACCTTACGGATTTTAGGGCAGTCCCCTAAAACAGTACAACCCGAAAACAACTCCACTATTACCCTTTTTTCGTGCATTGCGAACATAACTAAATGGTCTGAGTCTGACAAAGATAGTCAGGATCTTAAAGGCAAACGCCTTTGAGATTAACTAGACCGTCTCCTCTATGACCTGGCGTCCGCGGTAGAACCCACAGCCAGGACACACAACGTGTGGCCTCTTTGCGATTCTGCAGCGGGGGCAGGTAGACGGGTGCAACGGACTCAGCTTATAACTGGCCAGTCGTCGCCCTTTTCTTGCCCTGGTTAGTTTCTTTCTGGGTACCGCACCCATAATTGGTCACGTCCTTTTATCCTTGGTCAGCACGCCTGTAAGCACACAATACTCCAACTATCGCCGGTAATTCTACCAGGCAAACGCTAAAGCGTACACTTTTCCTACTGTGGGAAGCTGAGAAGGGAGATTAGTTACAGTTCTGGGAAATAGTCCGGAGTAATTATTTTATTGGGGTTGCCGATTGGTTAGGTGTTTTTTTAAAATCGAGAAAGCCGGTTAATCCTGCTTCTCAGTCAACAGCTCCACCAGAGCGCCCCATCTGGGGTCGGCTGGACCTGCGTTACATTTACATTTTTCCTTGTTTTGGTTACTCCCACATTCCGGGCATAAGCCCAGACACTTCTCACAGCACAAGGGTTTTATAGGAACCTCGGTAATCACGTACTGACGTAACACCTCACCCATGTCCAGAACTTGCTGGTCATCTAGAAGTATTGCGCCGTCCGTCTCACCGGGGAGATCTTGCATCCTACCCGTCATCGGGTTGATCGACGGAAAAGATTCTTCTTCCATTGTTAATTCGGAATGTAACTCGAACGGACTAAGACACCTGCTGCAGGTCAAACTGACCTGGGTCTCCAGCTCGGCGCGTATCAAAAAACCTTCATGCGTCCGAATCACCCGAACCCATCCTTGGGCCCGGTCCAAGCCATCTTCAGGGCCAACAAACGAGTCATCTACTTCGTAGTCCCTAGTCGATCCAATAGACTCCCTGAACAACTGAGCCAAGTTGTAATGCATCGAGCCTATCCAAAACCTGTGATTAGCCGCTGCTAATTATAGTTTCTCCCCACGCTTGGCTGTCAAGTAGAGCCTAATTTTCAGGCGTGTTAGGCACGTTATGTCCACTGCTGTACCAACCCGATTCAGGCCCAGGTTGTTCAGTCGACAAGTCCCATAAGCTCCCAGACTAAGCCTTGGACTAAGCCTCTGCCCGATCCTTCACGCTCTGTTCAATGTACTCAACAATGGCTGTCGTCGTGGTTCCTGGCCCAAAGACCTCAGCAATTCCAATGTCTTTCAGGGGCTGACGGTCAACCTCCGGTATAATCCCGCCGACCACCACAATCACGTCGTCCATGCCCTCGTCGTGCAACAAACTCATGATCTCTGGCAATATCTCCAGATGAGCTCCGGACAGGATGCTCATACCGATCACATCCACATCCTCTTGGTTCGCGGCCTGGGTAATCATCTGGGGGCTCTGCCTGATGCCGGTATAGATGACTTCCATCCCTGCGTCTCTAAGGGCACGAGCGATGACCTTGGCGCCTCTGTCGTGGCCGTCTAAGCCTGGTTTTGCCACCAACACTCTTATGGGGCGGTTCTTATCCTGCATTATTTCCTACGCGTTGCTTAATCTCAATTATTTATTATTGCTTAAGGAATCAGACGCGGCGGCGTGAGCCCAAATCAACTACTCCGGGACGCTCTCCACAAGCTCGGTCAATATCCCGAAGACTGACCTTGGGTGAACAAAGGCGATCGTGCCAGACAAACCTTCTCTAGGAGTCGGATCGATCAAGTCCACGCCTAGGGTCTGCAATGTTTTCAGTTTCCCGGCAATGTCGGTGACGTTGAAGGCCAGATGGTGCAGGCCCTCGCCCCGTCGCTCGATAAACTTCCCCACTCCCGTGTCCGGGCTAGTGGGCTCCAACAGCTCCAGTCTGGTCTGTCCCACCTCGATCAAGGTGGCCTTAACCCCCTGGTCTTCCATTAGGACAATCTCGGCATCTGGCAAATCGAATACCTTCTTGAAAAAGGCCAATGCTGCCTCAATATCTTTCACCGCCACACCAACGTGGTCGATATAATTAACGGTGCAGACTTCTGACAATTTGAGCCTGTCTCCTTACTGAATAACACGAATACTACTACCACCCCTTCTCCAGTCAAAGAGTTCCTTGTAAGTTCCCTCTCCCAGGCCTGGGAGAGGGCGAAGCTTTACTCTTCGGCTAGTCCATTGAACCGGGCGCTGCTAAACCGGGTACTGAGCCATCAACTGCCGGGCAATCAACAAACGCTGTACCTCAGAAGTACCTTCATAGATGGTGGTAACACGGGCGTCTCGGAAGATCCGCTCCACCCCAGCCTCCTGGAAGTAACCGGCCCCACCGTGTATCTGGATGGCTTTGTTGGCCACGTCAATGCACATCTCAGAGGCCATCAGCTTGGCGATGGACGCTTCCTGTATGAATGGTTGGTTGGCGTCCATCAGACTGGCCGCGTTCATGGTTGCCACTCGCGACGAATGGACCCCAACGGCCATGTCTGCCAGCATGAACTGGATGCCCTGGTGCTGGGCAATGGGCTTGCCGAAGGTCTCCCGTCTCTGGGCGAAACGCACCGCAGCCTCAAGGGCCGACTGGCCGATGCCCACACTCTGGGCTGCTATGATGATTCGGCTCTGGGTCAATATCTCCATGGCCAGGTTGAAGCCTCGGCCACGCTCGCCCAATAGGTTGTCGGAGCTAACTGGTGTGTCTTGAAATACCACCTCGTCAGTCGTGGAACTGCGCATCCCCAATTTCCCGTGCATCGGGTTGATGGTTAGGCCAGGCGAGTCCTTACGCACGACAAACGCGCTGACTCCCTTGTACCCCTTGGAACGATCTTCAGTGGCAAACACCACGATTGTCGAAGCAACCGAGGCGTTGGTGATGAACATTTTGCTTCCGTTCAGGAAGAAAGTTCCGTCTCGCTCGGTGGAGGTGGTCTGCAGCGCCGCGGCATCGGAGCCGCCGCTGGGCTCGGTGAGGCCAAAGGCCGCCACCTCCGCGCCGGTCGCCAGAGGAGTGAGCAGGCGTTCTTTCTGTTCGTCGGTGCCGAACCTGGCGATACAGGCAGTTCCCAAGGCCAGGTGCGCCAACCAACTAACACTGGTCGAAGCGTCGCCTCGGGCCACCTCTTCAGCGGCGATAGACACCTGGCGGTAGCCAACAGGACCACTACCACCGTATTTGGTATCTATACCCAGTCCGGTTAGTCCAAGATCAGCCAGACCGCGCCAGTTTTCCCACTGGAATTCGCCTTTTTCGTCCGACTCTTTTGCCTTGGGAGCTATCTCTTTATCGACAAAATCCCGGAGGGTACTTTGCAGCATTTGCTCTTCTTCAGTCAGTATCAGGTCAGGCATCACACTTCTCCACTTATACCTTATTATGCCTAGTTAATTGAACAGAAACTAAAACTTATTTCATACTACTCCAAATTAATACCTCTCCAGAGGTACAGAAACCGGCTGTGCCGGCTAGAAGGATAGGGATCCGTCTTGCTCTCCGAAGACTCCTCGGAACACCTGGCTGATCTCACCCAGAGTACAGTAGCTTTCCACGCACTCTAAGATAGCCGGAACGGTATTATCATTGGTCTTGGCCACTTGTTCAAGTCGCTCCAAAGAGGCCTTCACCTTGCCGTCGTCGCGTCCGTTGCGCAGCTTTTCCAACCGGCCAATCTGGATCTTGGCGGCTTCTTCATTGACCCGCAACAGCCCTTCTATTGGGACCTCTTCTGTGGTGAATCGGTTCACGCCGACAATGGTCCGGTCTCCCGATTCGACTTCCTGGCCATGCTTGTAGGCGGCGTCGCCGATCTCTCGCATCTGAAAGCCCTGTTCAATGCCTTCAACCGAGCCGCCCATGTCGTCTATCTGCTGGATGTAGTCCAGGGCCTTGGCTTCCAGCTCGTTGGTCAGGCTCTCCACATAGTAGGAGCCGCCCAGTGGATCGACCACATCGGCCGCGCCACTCTCAAAGGCTAGTATCTGCTGGGTGCGTAGCGACAGTTGCACCGACTCCTCAGAAGGCAGGGCCAAAGCCTCGTCTCTAGAGTTCACGTGCAGCGACTGTGAACCCCCAAGAATCGCTGACAAAGCCTGGATGGTACACCGAATCAGGTTGTTATCTGGCTGCTGGGCGGTGAGACTCACACCGGCAGTTTGGGTGTGGAACCGGAGCATCATTGAGCGCGGGTCCTTGGCGCCGAACCGGTCTTTCATGATCCTGGCCCACATGCGGCGGGCGGCCCGGAACTTGGCAACTTCTTCAAATAGATTGTTCTGGGCCACGAAGAAGAACGATAGCCTGGGGCCAAAATCGTCGATCTTGAGTCCGGCATCCAGTGCCGCCTGTACGTAGGCGATGGCGTTCGAGAAAGTGAAAGCAAGTTCTTGTACAGCAGTGGCCCCGGCTTCACGCATGTGATAACCGGAGATGCTGATGGTGTTCCACTTGGGCACATTATCGTGGCAGTACTTGAACAGGTCCACGACCAACCGCATGGAGGGCCGGGGCGGGTAGGCATAGGTGCCCCGGGCAATGTATTCCTTGAGAATGTCGTTCTGCACGGTGCCACTGATCTGTTCCATGGACACACCCTGCTTGCGGGCCGCAACTATATAGAAGCAGAGCAGCACGGAGGCGGTGGCGTTGATGGTCATGGAGGTGCTGACTTTGTCCATGGGAATCTGGTCAAACAGGGTCTCCATGTCTTCCAGGCTGCAGATCGGCACGCCCACCTTGCCCACTTCGCCATTGGCCAGCAGATGATCCGAGTCGTACCCAATCTGGGTTGGCAGGTCGAATGCTATCGATAGCCCAGTTTGGCCGTTGTCCAATAGGTAGCGGAAACGCTCGTTAGTCTCGGCAGCGGTACCGTAGCCGGAATACTGGCGCATGGTCCAGACCCGGCCTCGGTAGGTGTTGGGCTGAACGCCCCGCGTGTAAGGGAACTCGCCGGGGTAACCGAGGTCATTGTCATAGTCCAGACCCTGGGCGTTTAAATCTTCCGGGTTATAAAGGGGGGCAATATCCAAACCGCTATCGGTCTGGAAATTTTCCCGCCGTTCCGGAAATCTCTTGACGGCCGGGTCTAAAGTTTCTTGTTTCCACTGCTCTTTATCGCTGCTAGGCATGCCAAACTCCAAATAATCGCTGAGCCGCTGATTAAAGGGGTCTGACTTTAAAACTCAGTCCCCAGGTCAGCCAAGCCCAACAATTGTACCTATATATGAAAGGGCACTCAAGGCGAACTGCGGATGGTAACCTATACCAAGACCCATCAAATCACCATAAGACCCCCAGCAAGGAAAAACCATGCAACCGTCGGAACTTAACATGACGACCACTGTCACCGGCCATCAGCTTTTTCTGTTTGTTACTTTTGATGACGGACAGGGCAACGCCGAACTGGCAACAGCGATCGACGCGCTGGGTCAGGGGATGGAGAACGTTCATGACGTTGATGGTGCTCCTTCGGCTGAAGCGTTCTCTAAAGGGCGGTTCCAGTTGCTGCGATCGGAGCAGGGTCTGACCAACGACCAGCAGATCATCCACACAGCAGTGTCGGAGTCCAAAGGCCTAATCCGCTTGGAGTGCGCCTCGTTGGAACCCATCAAAGAATACGAGTCCGGCTTTCGCCAATTAATAGAGGCGGCTGGCGGCTCTGTTGAGACTTTGGCCGGGGTGATGCGGCCCCGCAGCTACACCAGCCACGCCATGACCGAGTTTGCCTACGCCCATGCCATACCACCGGGCCCCGGAGAGAAATTCCCGCTGGCGGCGGTAACGCCCATAAACAAGACCGACGCCTGGTGGCAGATGGATGTTCTACACCGAGAAAGTTTTTTCCTGCCTCGCTATAACGAGAACGAGGAGATGGTGGTGAAGGGCCACGCCCTGGCCAGCGCCGCCGGTGTCCCCCGCATCAACCGCCGTCTGGTCCATTCTTCCGACGGCTACGGACTGGAAGGCAGTTACGACTTTGTCGGCTACTTTGAGTTTGCCGAGACCGACGCATCGGTGTTCCGTGAGGTTATGGCCGGACTGCGAGACAAAGATCAAAATCCCGAATGGAAGTATGTGTTGGAAGGCCCGGAATGGTGGGGCCGACGCGTGCGGACCGGGTCCGAGTTCGTAGCTCGAGTTTAGACAGACGCTCCGTACAGCTCTGTCTGGGGATGAAAATCCCTCCAGGCGAACCAGAATGAATAGTGGGACGGTAGACACTCCAGCCGTTTGCCAAACAACTCACCCCCCACTGCCTGACCCGTCAACACCTGCCAGAGGCCGCCCGTCTCTCGGTCTCGCATCAACGCCACACCAGCCCCCTGGTAGCGCCCGGCTCAAAGGTTAGGTTTCGACCGTCGATCTTCCGCACAAAGGCCGCTCCGCTCTCGGAAGTATGATCAAAGGTGATCACAACCTCGGAGCCCGCAAAATTGTCATTGATGACTGCCTGCTCCGATATGGAGCTGAAGGGATAGCCTTCGCGATTCCGGAAACGGCCATGCCCAAAACCAGTTCTTTCTTGGGCAGCCGCCCGTCTTTGTTGGACTCCCCGATTATCCCCGTGGAACCGCCACTGTAATAACTGTCATAGACGTCTTTGCCATAGCTCCCTCGCTTGTCCAGAACCAATGTGTCGGGATGTAGATTCAGCCATTGCCGCCAAGAAGTCTGTACCGCGGGGACAATCTCCAGTTCTTTATTGACCAGGAAACCCTTAACACCCCGGCTCAAGAATTGGCTCCACAACGTGTTGGACTGGTGGTCATACAACACCAGCGCATTCATGATCAGTTTTCCAGACACCCCAAATGTGTGCTCGGTTCCCTCAATCTCTCGGGCATATACAATGCCCGTAAAACAGAGGGGTCACCAGGTGACCGCAACAGGTTTACCGCCAACTGTGTCGTTCACTATCTCGTGGCGGGACATCAGTTTGAGCGGATAGGCCCGGTTATCGCCGTTGATAGAAAGTCCAATCACCCTTTCGTCTGGGTCCATCTCACCCAGAGCAGCGATTTGGTTACCAAACTCCGGCTGCAGGATGGCCGGAGTCCCGTCTCGGCCCAATATGTTGATTATCTTCAGGTCCAGCGTTCCGTCTGAACGGGCCAAGCGCTGCATCGATGGGTCTTCGATGGTCACCGTCTCTGCTCCAAACCTCAGGGTGAACTGACCTATTTTGGGAATGAAAATGAAGGCGGGCCCCAACGCCACCAGAAGAACAGTGATTATCGTGTACGGCCTGAATAGTATTCCCATCTGTTTGGAGTACCTCAGTGAATACTACGCCACAGTTGTGCAAAGGGACTTCTAGATATCTGAAGATGTCTTGGTCATTCCAGAATCACCACGGCTTCAATCTCAACGTCCAGACCGGGCTCAGCCAAAGCCGAAATTTCGATCAACGAGTTAGCCGGACTTTCCCCCTTAAAATACTTGGCGAAAAGGGCCTCCATCTGAGCAGGGTCGGCCTTGTAGTCGTCCATGCTGGTCACAAAGCAGGTTAACTTGGCAAAGCTATCCGACCCGGCACCTTCTTCCGCTGCAATCGCAACCAGGCGTCCCAATGTCACATCGAGTTGTTCCATCATGGACTTACCCTGCGAGTCTGTCCCGCGGGCGGTACAGCCGGAGATGTACATGGTATTGCCAGCGAAAACGGCTCGGCTGTAGGTGGGACCCGCGGGCGCTATGTCATATTGCTTTCTTTTGAGGGGCATCTTACAACTCCTATTTGGCGCTTAAATTCTTATTCCAGGGAATTCTAAACAAATCTGCCGACTGAGTCACCATACGGTCTAGCACCAGGCACTCACAGCGGCTATAATTTGTTAGCCCATTAAAGCGGGTGTAGCTCAGTGGTAGAGCTCCAGCCTTCCAAGCTGGCCATGTGGGTTCGATTCCCATCACCCGCTCCATTTGCAATATAAAAGAGTCCTTCCCGATTAGTCAGGAAGGACTCTTTTTATTTAGATTTTCTGCACGCGGTCATTTAGCGATTAGCGTTCTTGCCGCCTCTCGCACCGCTTCACCGTCCAAGGCCACCGAAAACTTGCCATCGTCCATCTCCTTGAAGGCTCCTTCATTATTAAAGCTCTTCATGAGTTCAGCGATTGCGTCTTCCCGTTGGTCATCGGGCAGGTCCACCGGGTTATCGGACTCGCCAAGGTGTCGATTGATTTCATACTCGACCAACTCTTCTTCGACGTACCGTTGCTGAATCTGGTTGATCTCGCCCAGGTGCCGACCCAAGTAGCAACCGCCAAACTGGATGGACTCGCTATGCCGACCTTCAAAGTCACCTTCGCTCTGGTACCTGGGCTCCAGTTCCTGGGATTCCAGGTAATCGTGAATCTCTCTGTCCTCCGGGTCAGGCGTCTCCAGGTTGGAGATCATGACCACGCTGTACATGAAGAAATCAGCCGGTTCAACTTTAATAATCATAGTTGCACCCTCCAGACAAACGCTGTGCCGCCCTAGCGAGCGACTGCCTTTAGCACGCGCTCCACGTGGTCTTCACTCTGTTCCAAGGTTTTATCATCGATGCCGTTCATGACCTCGATCACCGCATCATTGTAGGGAGTTGGGATGGCAACTTCGCGACCCTTTGCAGCCACCAGACCGTTCATCATGTTGATCTCAGAGCGGCGTCCCTTGTACACGTCCTGGGCCATGGAGGCCAGCCAGTTGACCCGGCCACCGTGGGCAGACATAAAGCCGTCCAGTTCCTCAAATACGTCTCCCTTGTCGGCGTCGGCCCAAGTCTCTGCGGGCACACCCTGGATTGGCACAACCTTCAATCCCATGGCCAAACCGACACTCGCGGCTTCTTTGGCCAGGTGGATGCGAATCTGGCGCAGGCGAGGGTCTTCAGCCATCTGCTGTGAACCCAGGCCGGTGGACGCGGAGATACCGTTGCCCATGGAGTTCTGGGAAAGTTTGGCCCAGCGCTCGCCCCAAAGGTTGTCTGAGGCGTAGGCGGCATCGATGTTGTCCAATAGACCGGCCACCATCTCGGCACGGGGGGTTATTCGACCGTCCTGTTCGCCAACTCGGAACACAGTGTGACCCGAGTCCCGGCCCACAGCACCGCCACGGGTCACTAAGGCCGGTTCCCACAGGGCGACTTCAATGTGGGAGGCGATGCAGCCAAGCTGCCGCTGGGGTCCAACAATCTCGCCAATAGGCACGTCGTTCCAGCAGTTCTGCAAGGAGACAAAGAATCCATCATCCCGGACGTATCGCTTGATGAAATGGGTGGCCCATTCAGTGTCATAAGACTTCACCGAGATGAAAACCCAGTCGAAGGGAACCGAGATGTTTTGGGCCTCGGTCAGATGAATCGCTTTGACGGGGACGTTGAATGGGCCTTGGCTGCCGGTGATATCAAGACCGCTGGTGCGCATCTTTTCTACGTGCTCCGGCCACATATCGATGAAGGTCACGTCTTCGCCGATTCGACTCAAGAAAGCGCCAACGTAACTGCCCAGCGCACCTGCCCCCATAATTCCAATCTTGTCACCCATGTTCGACCTCTCCTCAATCTGGGCGTCTGGCTGCATCATCAGACGCCGCGAAATTTATTGACCAAAACCTGGCTGTGCCGGTTTACAAAGACCCCAAATGAGCCAGCCTCACATTGAATATGTGCCCCAAGTCTTGTATCTCATCCATTACCACTGAAGGAACCGGGTCATCCATCCCAATCACCATCATGGCCCGACCCCTGAGGGCCAAGCGACCAACTTCCATGAAGCTGATGTTGATGTTATGTCGGCCGGCAATCATACCGACGGCACCAATGGATCCGGGTTGGTCTTGGTTGTCCACGAACAACATATAAGGAGTGGTCGGGACGATGTCCAACCAGTAGTCGTCAATCTTCACGATGTGCGGCTCGTTTCGCAGTGAGGTGCCAGCCAGAGTAATCTTGCCCTCGCTGGTCTCAATGGTGGCGCTGACGATGCTTGAATACTCAGGTGCGATTGTGTTGTGCTGCTCGGTGATGTTCAAGCCTCGTTCTCGGGCCAATACCGGCGCGTTGATCAGGTTGACCTGTCCGGTCGTGATTGGCTCCATCAACCCGGCCAGGACCGCTGCCTGTAGCGAACGAGTGTCATGCTCAGCAATTTCGCCTTCGTAAGTGATGGTAATGCCAATGAACTGACCGTCGGCCAGATGGGTCAGAAGTTTGCCAACCACAGTAGCCACCGGGATGTATGGGGCCAAGACCGCGTGCACTTCAGGGGCCACGAACGGAGCGTTGACCGTGTTCCGGGCCGGTTCCCCTCGTAGCACGGTCAAAACCTGCTCGGATGCTTCAATGGCTACTTCGCGCTGGGCCTCTTCAGTGGAGGCTCCAAGATGGGGCGTGACCACAACCTTGGGGTGTCCAATCAACTCTGTGTTCTGAGGGGGTTCTTGGGCGAAAACGTCCAGGGCAACCCCGCCCAACTGTCCCGACTCCAGTCCATCGAGAATCGCCTGCTCGTCCACCAACTCGCCGCGGGCTACGTTGATTAGCCGTGCACCAGGCTTGAGCAACTTAACCTGGTCATCGCCAATCATGTGGCGGGTGCCATCGGTCAAAGGGGTGTGCAAAGTGATGAAATCCGACTGGGCCAGCAGCTCTTCCAAAGAGACCAGGTCAATGCCCATACGCTTGGCGTAGTCGGGGGACACAAACGGGTCGTACCCAATCAGTTTCATTTCAAAGCTCTGGGCGCGACGAGCCACTTCTGAACCTACGCGACCCAGTCCGCAGATGCCCAGCGTCTTGGCACGAACTTCCACGCCCATGAAGGCGCTGCGCTTCCACTCACCCGCCTTCAGCGACTGGTGGGCGGAGGGCACGTTCCTGGAGAGGGCCAGCATCAAGGCCATGGTGTGCTCAGCAGCGGCTACCGTGTTGCCTGTGGGGGCGTTTACCACGGCAATGCCAGCGGCGGTGGCGGCTTCTAGGTCAATGTTATCAACGCCGATACCAGCACGACCTACGACCTGCAATTTCTTGGCCGCCTCAATGATTTCCTTGGTTACCTTGGTCTCACTGCGGACGACCAAACCTTCATAGTCGGCGATTATAGCCAACAGTTCCGGGGGTTTCATACCCGTCTTAACGTCTACTTCGGCGTGGGTTTTAAGCAGGTCAACACCCTCTGCGCCGATGGGGTCTGCTACCAAAATTTTGGGCATGGAAAACTTCCTGATTTTTGTTGGTGATATATCGCCGTTGGGCGTGAAAAAACTACATTCCAAACCTACCAAAACGGCTGATAAACTATAGCACAATCAGGA
>DUCU01000047.1 GCA_012959605.1 Dehalococcoidia bacterium
AGGCCAAGGAAGGACCAGCAGGTTAGGCCAGCAGACCAGCTGAAGGCCATAGAGATGCTGCTAGACCGTGGCTTTGGCAGATCACCACAGCAGCTGGATGTAGCCCACAGTGTCTCCAGCAGGCCGTTGGAGCATCTGTCTGATGAGATGCTAAGGCTGTTGGTGGAGAATGCTAAGGGGCTTGAGGAAGTAGGCGGCGTGGTGATTGACGGTGACGGGCAGGTAGTTATGGAGTATACGGAATGAGGCTATCAGTAATTCTAGCGATACTAATGGTAATCTTTGTACTTGCTTGTTCTAGTGCTTCTCCTTCACCGGGTGAACCTACTCCCAGTATTCACACAACCGTCGAACCGACGGGGAATGGGGAAACAAGCGCGTCTCAATCCACTGGTAAGGTTCAACAAACGAATACTCCACTTCCTACAGCCACATCCGTGCCGCTGCCCATGCCAACAGCCACATCCGTACCGCTGCCCATGCCAACAGCTACCCAGGCCCCAACCGCGACGCCTGATCCGACGTTCACATCTACGCCTACACCGGCCACTACGCCAACCGCAACACCTACGCCGACTCCCGTTTATTCGGCGGAGACGGTTCCTCTCATTGATGCCCACTCGCACGTGGATAAAGGCATCTCCCCCCAGGAGCTTATAACGCGAATGTCGGATAATGGTGTAGTCGGTGTTATGTTGTTTGGGAGTTTCACTACCCTGCGAACCCTACAGCGCGAAAATCCAGACTTCGTGTTCCCGTTCTCCCCAATTCGGAGGAACTCCTCCACCAAGGAGTTAGTATTAAACGATGCCACCCTTAGTTCATTAGTAAGGGAGCTCAAAACCGGCGTAATGCGTGGCATTGGTGAGATTTCATTGAGACATCGGCGATTCAGCAACTCTCCAACTGGAGGTGATCAGAATCCCGCGGATGGGCCCGTCGTCCTTCAAATCTATGACCTGGCCGCGCGCTACGACGTTCCAGTGAACGTGCACGTCGATCATGAGTTCAGCGATGAACTGGAGCGCGCTTTAGAGCACAACCACAATACTAATATCATTTGGGCTCATATGGGCGACGGCCCAGCGTCTCTCATTCGGGGGATGATGGGACGGCACCCCAACTTATACGCGGATATTTCGACCCGCAACCCAATTTATGATAGAGGGATTCCGATAGACGAGCAGTCGTTAACTCACGGAGACGGCACGATCAAGGAAGAGTGGCGGACCCTGTTTGAAGAATTTCCTGATCGTTTCTTATTCGGCATCGACGTGGGAAATCAGGACAGGCATGACATGATCGGCGAAGTAGTAGCCTATTACCGTTCTGTCTTCGGCCAATTGACTCAAGCGACCGCGGAGGCGATTGCCAACGGAAACGCCAAACGGTTGCTGGGACTACCATGATTCCAGGGCATTGCGCAGCGTAAATAGGCAATGAGGTAACTTCTTAGTACTCTGGCGATATCATGACGTGATAAATATGGGCTTAGACCAGGCCAAACGACAGCCGTGTTTGAGTGAAAAAATGGAAAGGTTGCCCCGGATACCTCAGAGGAATAACAGACCTGCTGCCCCTAACTACCTCTGGACCAAAACTGGCTAATAGAATTGCGTAACTATTGCCGATATTTTGCCGACAACCTCGCAGTAACCAGGTGGTATTGAGGGGTACTAGTAGGGAAGTAGACCAGCCATTCTAGCTATGAAATGGGACTAAACAGGGTGAGGGGTGACAGGGGATGCACGCCGCGCAGAAATCAAACACCAGTGGGACAACCCGTGTAAGTTCGACGCTTTCCTAGTATCCTGTTCACTAAGCTAACCGACAATGCAGGAGTAAAAACAAGATGCCAAAAGCATATGTAATAGGCCACGTTACCTTGACCAATGCCGAAAAATTCATTGCTGACTATGGTTCGAAAGTAGAAGCCACCATAACCGCATTCGGCGGAAAATTCCTCGTGCGTGGTGGTGAAGTATCGTATCAGGAAGGTGAGCCACTCGGAGACATAAACGTCGTAATCGAGTTTCCCGACAGGGCCGCAGCGATTTCATGGGAAGAAAGCGAGCAATACCAAGCTATCCTGCCGGGGCGTACGGACAACTCCGTCGGCAACGTGGCAATCGTGGATGGCGTCTGATTGTAGAGTCGTGATTGTAGCTGAGAATTGACAGCCAAACTGACAGCCACACCGGTGCACAACTATGGGACGAGAAACACACCTGTGGAATAGTGAATGGTATTACTGAGGCCAGATGGACGTTGGTGGACGTTGGTGAACAGGTCTATGCAAGACTTTTAATCCGGGTGTCGCGGGTTCGACCCCCGCACGGCCCACTCTTAACTCCTCCGTATTAACTGCCACCGCCCCCTCTATGCCTTCCCCTCACCCCTTCCAAGATGTAACAAAGATTTAACATAACCGACGATTGTTTGTAACAAGTGGTAGTTAATCTAGACTTACACGAACGCAGAGGAAGGAGCTTAAATGATTGCACTACTAGCCGCCGGAGCATTTGTTGGACTCTTCACCATGTGGGTTGTTCTACCCAAGATGCTCATCCGCAAGTAGGCATTCTTTTACCCACCCACGCGGGTCTCCGCAAACATCTGAAAAGATAATCCTTGGTATGTGTCCCGCTGCCTCATTTGAGCGGTTGCACTTCACTCGAAGTCAAAGACTCGAGGTGGGTGATTAAAGACATACCAGCTAAATATGGATCATAAGAAAGACTCCGGATTATCCGGGGTCTTTTTTTGTTCAGTTCATTGACAGAGGAACACCGGCAACAAACTTTTTCCCGTGCTACATAGGCGCGATGGTGGATAAGGGTGCAGGAAACCTGATATTCTTCCGCCATCACTATGCATTCGACACCAGACGGTCGCGGGCCAAAGGTATCTTCGGCCCTGGCCAAAACCCGCCCATGAGGAGGCCTTAAATGACACTCGCATTACCTGCAGCCATCTTCCCAGTGGAACGAGAAGCCAAACGCCAAGCTTTGCTCGACGCCGTAGAAAGCCTACGCGGCGTTATCGAGGCCGGTTCGGACGAGGCTGAAGAGATTGGCACTCTGCCCCAAGCCACTGTGGACGCCATCCACGAAGCCGGACTCTTCGCTTACAAGTCGGCCCGCGTCCTAGGTGGCGCTGAAGCCGACGCTATGATTCAGTTGGAAGTGGTGGAAGCTGCCAGTCGTATCGACCCTGCCGCCGGATGGAGCATCATGATTGGCTCCGGAACACTGTCCGGCATGGCCGCCTTCCTTGGTGACGAGGCCATCAAAGAAATTTTCATCGACGGCAAGTTCCCCAGAGCAGCCGGGGCAGCCGCTCCTTCTGGAGAAGCAACTCCCGTTGAAGGCGGCTACCGAGTTACCGGACGCTGGGGTTTTGCCAGCGGCATCCGCCATTCCCACTACCTGGCCATGGGCGCCATGGCCGTGGACGGCAAATCCGCACCCGTACAGATCCGAGTGGTGGTGCCCACATCCGATGCCACAATCCACGACAACTGGGAGGTCGTGGGGCTCCGGGGAACCGGCAGCTGTGACTTCTCGTTGGACAATGTCTTTGTACCCCAGCGGTTCACCTGGGGCGGGGGAGAGTCCAAGCCCCTCCGCGGCGGACCAAACTTTCTGCTGGGTCGTCCAGGGATGCAGATCACAGGCCACTGCGGAGTGGTGCTAGGTATCGCACGCCGTGCCTTAGATGAAGTCACAGAGTTAGCCAAGAACAAGAAACGAGGCTACCGCGGCACTGAGGCTCTGATTGCCGACCGAGGATCGTTCCAAAGGTTCCTGGGAGAGTCTGATACCCGTCTGCGGGCTGCAAAGTCGCTATGTATGGAAGTGCTGGAAGAGGCTTGGGAACTGGTTACCGTGGGCATTACACCGCCACCTGAACTCCAGGTCAGGCTTAGGGCATCCAGCACCTACAGTACTGAAGAGGCCTCAGACATCGTTTCCCAGGCGTTCCGCTTTGGCGGCGGGTCTGCCATGTTCACCTCCCACGTCCTGCAGAAGTGCCTGCGCGACGTCCACGGCGCTGCCCAGCACAACATGGTCAGCGACCGTGCTTACGAGAACCACGGCCAGTTCATGTTGGGCTTCCCAGACGCCAACCCCATGGGCTAACTGCTTGCTGTTTGTCCGGGTTATTCGCCGGCAGAAAATCGGCGAATAACCTTGGACCTTATGCGCTTTCTCTGGCCTTTTCTCCGGCCTGCAAAAATACCACACAATCCCCGCTGCATATACCTGCGCCTGCCCCAAACCACTTTCTTATGCTCTGTGACTTGCCTCACGTG